>JAYVWH010000345.1:0-4987 GCA_043786265.1 Kofleriaceae bacterium
TGGGCTGCCCACCCGTCGTGACGAAGGTGACAAGCACCCGCTCGGCGTGCTCGCCGCGGGCAATCCCTACAGCTTCTACGGATCGGTCGCCGAGTGTGCATACGCACAGCGAACCCGGTGTGCAGCGTGCGTGGCGGCCAACGACTGCGTGCCGATCACGACCAGCAACGGCACGACCGAGTGCAACGAGCTCGATGCCAACGGTGGTCGCGGCTACTTCCTGATCTGCATCAACCTGTCGCTCGCGATCACATCGGTCAACGACTGCACTGCTAATCTGCGACCCGGCTGCGCGCGCGACACCAACGCGGCGAGCGACTTGAACCAGCTCGAGAACAACGCGGCCTTCCTCGATGACACCCAGTGCGGCAGCGGCCTCGACACGTGTCTCGCCAAGATCTACGGCGCACCCAAGACCGAGTACCCGGGCATCGTCGATGGTGGCGTCGATCCCGTCGAGCCGCCGCGCGAGACGAACGTGTCGTGCGGTGACTCGTGTGACAACAACAAGTCGAGCAACTGCGAATTCTCGCCGAACTGCAACTGCGACGGCCCGAGCTGCGGCAACTCGCTGTCGTGCGATAGCTCGTGCTCGAGCTCGAACAATCAGAGCGGCTGCGGTGACAACTGCGGTTCGTGCTCGTCGGGCAGCGGCAGCGGCAGCAGCAGCGGTGGCGGCTGCGGTGGCGACTCCGGCTCCGGCGGCAGCAGCGGCGGTGGTGGTTGCGGGGGCGGCTCCGGCAGCAGCAGCGGCGGTGACTGTGGCGGTGGTTGCGGGGGCGGCGGTTGCGGCGGCGGTGGCTGTAGCGGCAGCAGCAGCAGTAGCAGTAGCGGTGGTGGATGCGGTGGCTCGGGTGGGTGCCAGGTCGCGAAGAAGGCGCCGAGCGCGACGTTCGCGGTGATGCTGTCACTGTCGTGGGCCCTGTTGCCCGTGCCGCTGGCAGCGTTCCTTCGCCGACGGTCACGCAAGCGCAAGCGTGGGGCAACCGAAGCCGAAGCCGACGCCGACGCCGAGGAGGTGCAGTCGTGAGGCCGCATCTCGTCGCGTGGCTCGACGGATTTCTGCCCTACAACGCTGCGGCGCTGCTCGCGCCGAGCTGGTTCACGGCCGTCGGCCTCGCCGGTGCGGTGACCTTGCTCCTGATGGTCGCGCTCGCGCGGCGTCACAAGATCTCGACGCTCGCTGTGACCAGTGTCGTGCTGTGGTCGTACATCGCCGCGGTCGTCGCCGGCATCGTCGTGCCCGTGTTCATCGACGCGCTGCAACAGAAGCTGTCGACCGGGCACGTTCGCGTGCGCTGGGCGGGAATGACCTCGTTCTGGGGTTACCTCGCCGGCTTCGGTGCGGTGGTCGTGGTGTGCCGCGATCATCGCGTGTCGCTGGGTCGCTTCGGTGATCTCGCGGCGGCGCCGCTCGGTATCGCGCTGATGTTCGCGCGCATTGGCTGTTTCCTCGGTGGCTGTGATTACGGCAAGGTGACGTCGGTCCCGTGGGCGGTGCGGTTTCCGATGGGGAGCCCGGCGTGGCGCGATCATGTCGACGCGGGGCTCGTGCCTGCGGCGCGTGGTGAGTCGCTGCCGATTCATCCGACACAGCTCTACGAGGCGGCGCTCGGCATCGTGATCGCCCTTGTCGCACTGTGGGCCGCGCGGCAGCAGTGGGCGAAGGACAAAGCCGGACGGGTGATCACGCTCGCGATCACGATGTATGCCGTCGGGCGGATCGGGATCGAGACGCTGCGCGCTGATGTCGGGCGCGGGATCTATGGTGGATTGTCGAGCGGGCAGATCTTCTCGCTGTGCGTGCTCGCAGCAATCGGGTTCGCTTGGATTGCGCGCAGGCGGATCGCGCAGCCGATCGTGGCAGCGGCGGCGATGGTCGTCGTCGTGATCGCAGCCGGCGCGACGGAGGTGCATGCGCAGCCGGCGAAGAGGCCGGCGTCCGCGCCGCAGCAGCAGCCGCAACAGCAGCCGCAACAGCAGCCGTACCCGCAGCAGCCGCAACAGCAGCCGGATCCGCAACAGCAGCCGGATCCGCAGCAGCAGGGGTATCCACAGCAGGGGTATCCCCAGCAAGGATATCCGCAGCAGGGCTATCCCCAGCCGTATCCGCAGAACTGCGGCTATGTCGGCTATCCGTGCCCGCCGCAACCGCAGCAACCGCAGGGACCGTCGACGCCGAGCAATCGCCATCTCGAGATCGGCCTGCTCGGCGGGCTTGCGGTGCCGCTCAACCGGCGCAGCGATCAGGTGCCGGCGCTCGTTGGGCTGACCGTGTCGGCCGCGTATATGTGGGGACGCGCGGGGTTGTGGCTCGACTTCGACAGCCTCGGTAATCGCGATGCGTCGCACGGAACGTTCCTGGTCTCGGGCAGCATGCAGGGTGATATCGGCGAGAAGCTGTCGGTCGGTGGACGCATTGGTTACGGCGGGACGCTCGTTAACTTCAAGGACGACGCGTTCCGCGATGTGTCAGGGTCGACGTTCCGCTTCGAGGCGACGATGGACTATCCGATCAGCGATTCGTTCGCGCTGTGGGCGCGTCCGCTGTCGTTCGACTTCATCAATGCCCCCGATCTCGGTGGACCGATCGTGACGTGGCAGATTCGCGTTGGCGTCGCGTATCGCATGGGACATCGCGGCAAGGACCCACGCGGTGGAGCCGCGCAACAACAGCTGCCGCCGCAGGGATATCCGCAGCAGCCGCAGGGCTCTGGAGGCTGGCCAGCTGGTGCTGGCGCCCCTCCGCAGCAACCGCCGCAGTATCCGCAGCAGCCGCAAGGCTATCCACCGCAGCAACCGCAGGCGGCCCCGGCCGCACCGACGAGGACTCCATGAGCTGGCGCAATCTATCGTTTGCGCTCGCAGCGCTGTGCACGTGGCAAATGTGGCGCGGGTGTCATCGCAGTGAGCCCACCGCGACCGCGGCGGCCGAGTGCACACAAGACAAGCCCACGATCGTGCGGCACACATCATCGGCCTCGTCGAACAACAACGATCGCGACACCCCCGACGACGATGCGACGGCCGACACAGGTGCAAACCTGCCGTCGTTCAACGGCTTCAAGCTTCCGGCGTGGACTCTCTACTTCGCGCCGCAGCCCGGCGAGAGCATGATGTCCTACCGTGACCGCATGCTACCGCTCGCGCAGGCGGCAATCGCGCCACATCGTGCGCGCGTCGCGAAGGGCCGCGAGGACTTCGCGGCGAAAGTCGGCCTCGACACGCAGCAGCGTGCGCAGCTCGACGCCGCCGTCCAGGAGGCGCAGACCCAGATCCAGGACAAGGTGATGACCGCGCTGCTGTCGGGCGATCTGTCGCCGCGCAACTTCAAGCCGATGACGGGCGTGACCCTCGCGCGTGATGTGCTCGACAGCGTCGACAAAGCGAACGCGAAGTTCATGTCGTCGCTGCGCGAGGATCAGAAGAGCTCCCTCGGCACGCACCCATTCGACTTCGCTGACTACCTGTTGTTCTCGGCGCGCTGGGAAGACGCCCTCGGCGTCACGAACTGAACCTCCAGGAGGCCATCCAGGCCAAGGACACGATCGGGTGTGACCTGGACCGGATGCTCGACGCGTACCGCACCGGCAACACCGAGGTGATGACCGCGCTTCTGGTCACGCCGCGCACCGCCAAGACGCTGCTCTGGGAGCGCAACCGCACCTGGATGCTCAAGCTCGAGCAGTACCTCCCGCGCGGTGGTGCGTTTGTCGCGGTGGGCCTCGGCCAGCTGCTCGGCGATCGCGGGTTGCCCGCCCTGTTCGCCAACGCCGGTTACACCGTCGAGCGCACGACGGGGCACTGAGCTACGCTTGGGCATGAGCTCGACACTCGCCACCGAGGCTCGCCAGGCCGCGGCCGGTGCGCGGGTTCAGCTCGAGCGGTGCGGGCCGGTGTTCGCCGAGATTGCCGCGCGGTTGCGTGCATCCCCACCGCCGCTGGTTGTTACGTGCGCGCGAGGAAGCTCGGACCATGCGGCGACGTACGGCAAGTACGTCCTCGAAACGACGGTCGGGCGCCTGGTCGCCTCCGTCGGGCCGAGCGTCGCGTCGATGTACAAGCGCGCGCCCGTCGGGCTCGAGGGCGCGCTCGTGATCGTCGTCTCGCAGAGCGGGCGCAGCCCCGACTTGCTAGAGCTCGCGGCGGCGGCCCGGCGCGGCGGTGGGCTCGTGGTCGCATTCGTGAACGACGAGAGCTCTCCGTTGGCCGCGGCGAGCGACCTCGTGGTTCCGCTGTGCGCTGGCGAGGAGCGCGCGGTCGCCGCGACGAAGTCGTTCCTGCTTGCCGGGCTCGCGTTCGTGCAGCTCGCAGCGGCCTGGACCGGCGATGACGCACTGCGCACGGCCGCCGCCGCATTGCCCGAGGCCCTCGATGCGGCCTGCAGACGACCGTGGGACCTCGATGCCCTCGCCCCAGCGCGCAGCTTGTATGTCGTCGGGCGAGGCGTCGGCCTCGGTACGGCGCAGGAGGTCGCACTCAAGCTCAAGGAGACCTGCCGCCTGCACGCCGAAGCCTTCAGCACGGCGGAGGTCCTGCACGGTCCGGTCGCGCTCGTCGAGCCGGGCTTTCCGGTGATCGCGCTCGACCAGGCGGACGCCACCGAGGGCGCGCTGCGCGACGTGGTCGACAAGCTCGAGCTGATGGGCGCGCGCGTATACGAGCCTCCACCGACGGAGGCCCCGGCGGTGATCGCCCCGCTCTGTCACGTGCAGAGCTTCTATCTCGGACTGTCTACGCTCGCAGCCGCGCGCGGCTTCGATGCCGACGCCCCACAGCATCTGACAAAAGTGACAAAGACAGTCTGATGACCACACTCGTGCTCACCACCAGGTGAGTCCGGACCTCGGACGTTTCGCGCGAGTTGCTTCAAACACGTTGCGTGCGAGATGACAGCGTGATGACGTGGCCACTCGCGATCGAGTGAGGTCACTGGCTTGAGGGGCCTACGACGAGGTGTTCAACTTTCAGCCGCCGGTGCTCGACG
>JAYVWH010000346.1:0-3230 GCA_043786265.1 Kofleriaceae bacterium
GGCAACGTGCGCGAGCTGCAGAACGTCGTGCATCGCGCGATGCTGTCGTGCGAAGGCAGCGAAGTGACGCTCGCCGATCTTCCTCCCGATCTGCGCGGCGCGTCGACAGTCGCAGTCACGTCGCTCGCGGCGGTCACCTCGAGTGTAGCGCAGACTCGCCCCACGCTTGCCAGCGTCCCGCCGGAGCCGCAGCCAAGCCGCGGGCGAGCGGAGCTCAGTGTCGTCTCGTCACCGCCGCCGCCGCTGCCGACGGCCGAATCCACGTTCTCGATCGCGGAGCTCGAGACCGCAGCGATCCGCCGCGCGCTCGCCACGACCCACGGCAATGTCAGCAGTGCCGCGCGTCTGCTCAAGATCGGGCGCGCCACACTCTACCGCCGTATCACCGAGCTGAAGCTCGACGTCGCGACGCTTCGCGCGGAACACGTCTAGGAGCACCATGTACGGACTCGTCAACAAAGGTCTCGAGGATCTGATTCGTACGTCGTACGGTGACGTGACGTGGCGTCGCATCTGTAGTGCTGTGGGGCTCGAAGAGGACACGTTCGCGACGATGCGAGGCTATCCCGATAGCGTCACATACCAGCTCGTCGGCGCCGCTAGTCAGGAGCTCGGGCTCGGCGCCAGTGAGCTGCTCGAGAAGTTTGGTGCGCACTGGGTCCTGTACACGGGGCGCGAGGGCTACGGGGCGCTGTTCCAGATGGCTGGCAACACGGTCGAGGACGTACTCACCAACCTCGACGCGATGCATGGCCGGATGGCACACACGTTCACCGAGTTCCGGATGCCGGAGTTCACATGCACGCGGTTGCCGGGCGGAGAGCTCCACCTGATCTATCGGTCGACGCGGGATGGGCTCGCGCCGTTCGTGACGGGGCTGATCCGCGGGCTCGGGCTGCATTTCGGAACCCCGGTCGAGATCCGCCACACCGTCGCCCGCGGCACCGGTGCCGAACACGACGAGTTCGTGCTGCGCGTGGCCGCGTCATGATCGATCACGGCCTCCACGCCGACGAGCTCGATCGCGTGTTTCCGTTTCACCTCGCGATCGACCGAGAGTTGCGCGTCCTCCATTTCGGTCACAGTCTCGGGAAGTTGCTGCCCGAGCTCGCGGTCGGAGCCGACGTCACCGCGTTGTTCGCACTCGAGCGGCCGCACGCGGCTCTCGCGTACGAGGTTCTACGCGATCGCTGCGCGACGCATTGCATCCTCGTGTCACGGACGCGGGCCGTCTCGCTCAAGGGACAGATCCTGTCGCGTGCGGAGACCGACCGGCTCTTGTTTCTCGGCTCGCCCCGCCTGACCAACGCGACCGAGCTGACCGCCGTCGGGCTCACGATCAACGACTTCGCGGTACACGACCCGATCATCGACTTCCTGTTCCTGTCACACGCCCAGCAGAGCGCGCTCGCCGAAGTGCAGGCGATGGCGGAACGATTGACAGAACAACGGGCCGAGGTTCGCGAGGCACACAACCGCCTGACGACCCTCTACGTGGCCTCCCGCGTGCTCGCGGAGTATACGAACCTCGAGGTCGCGTTGCAGGTCTTGATCCCGGCGCTCGCCAAGACCCTCGGCTGCGCGAGTGCCTCCGCCTGGTTCTCCAGCGGAGGCGAGCTTCGCTGCCAGGTCGCCTATCCCGAGACCCAGCCGCGCGCGCTGCGCCTGGGCGGCAGCTGCGGACTGATCGCAGGTGTGTTCATGACCAACGAGCCGATGTGGCTGCCAGCGGGTTTCGGCGTGGAGGACGGCATCCTGTCTTCTGAGGCCAGCGCCGCGGTCACCTCACGAAGCGATGCGAGCGACCCGATCGATCCGCCGACCCTCCGCTATGCCGAAGGCGCACGTAGCCTTGATCGTGCGGTCTGTGGTCTGCCCATCCGGTCCGGCAACGTCGTGGTTGGAGTGATCGCCTTCGCGATGCCGACCACGATCCAGCGCCCCGAGGACCTGCTGTACTTGCTTGGTGAGATCACCAGTAAGCTCGAGCATTACACCGGGCAGCTAGTGGCCGCCCAACAGCTTGCGGCGGCGCGTGACGCTGCCCTCGCGAGCGTGCGCGCCAAGTCGGCGTTCTTGGCCAACGTCAGCCACGAGATCCGGACTCCACTGGGGGCAGTGATCGGTCTGGCGTCCGTGTTGCGCGGGATGAGGCTGCACGCTCCGGCCGATGAGGTGATCGACGACATCCACGATGCTGGGACCACACTGCTTCGCCTGGTCGACGATCTGCTCGACGAGTCGCGGATCGAGGCTGGCAAGGTCTCGATCGAGACGCGACCGTTCGACCTGATCGAGCTGCTGCGCTCGACAGTCGCCCCGCTCCAGATCAAGGCGGCAGCGCGAGGCTTGCCGCTGATCTTGGAAATCGACCCGGCGCTCTCTGGCAACGTGATCGGAGACAGGGTCCGGATCGGGCAGGTGGTCGCGAACTTGATCGGAAATGCCGTCAAGTTCACCGAGCTAGGTAGCGTGCGCGTGCGCGCGCACGGCGTCGATGACGGTCCGGCGGCGACCGTCGTGACGATCGCAGTGGCCGACACCGGGCTCGGCATCGCAGCCGATCAGCTCGACAGAATCTTCGAGCCGTTCTCGCAGGTCGACGAGTCGACCACCCGTAAGTTTGGTGGTGCCGGTCTGGGGCTCTCGATCGCCCGCCGGCTCCTCGCGCTCATGGGCGGCACGCTCGCCGTGGCGAGCACCCCTGGCCGCGGCAGCACGTTCACGGTGACCCTCCGCATGGAGCGGGCCCAGGCCAGCGAGATCCACGCGGATCGCGTTCGGCGCAGGTCGGACTCGGGCTCGCCGCTCCCCACATCTCAACGCAGGCACATCCTTCTCGTCGAGGACAACCCGCTCGGTCAGCGCGCCACCAAGATGATGCTCGAGCAGCTGGGGCACCGCGTCGACGTTGTCGAAGACGGGATAACCGCGATCGTGGCCGTCGAGCGCAACCGCTACGACCTCGTGCTCATGGACTGCCATCTGCCGGGCCTCGATGGCTTCGAGGCAACCCGGCGAATTCGCGCGTTGCCAGGAACCACCGGTCGGATCCCGATCGTCGCCTGCACTGCCAGCGTACTCGCCGTCGAGCGCCAGCGGTGCATCGACGTCGGCATGAACGACGTGCTGAACAAGCCGCTCTCGTTCGATTCGTTGAGACAGGTGACCGAGTCTCTGGCGAGTCAGCCCGTGTCGTCGCCGGCGTCGCGCGATGGGGCTTTGCTCGA
>JAYVWH010000347.1:0-2487 GCA_043786265.1 Kofleriaceae bacterium
AGCTCGCGTGCACCGGATCCATCAGGCTCGCGTAGTAGGGCGTCAGGCCGACCCGGAACAGCTGCGCCGAGGCGGCGAGCCCCTCGCGCTCAGCGGGCGATAGATCGACCGCGCGCGCGAGCTCGTCAACCGTGGTCAGCATGTGGCCGAGCTGCCAGCGCCAGTCGTTCCACTGCGCATCCGTGACATCGGCGCGCCTCACGCCGGTCTCGAATGGTTGGACGACGGGGAGGTGGACCACGGCGCGTGTGTAGCACGTCAGCGGACGGTCATCGCCAGTTGCGATGGGCGACGCGAGCGCGCTCGAGAAGTGTCAACAGACCGTCGGTGAGCGCCATCGTGGGCAGGTCGTCGTTCGTCACCCAGCGCGCATCTATCACGTCCGATGCCGGGGCGAGCTCGCCACCGATCACGCGTGCGAGGTAGTCGAGGATCACGTAGTGATAGCCCTCACTCATCCGCTCGACGACGCACGCCAGCGCGCCGACCTCGATGACGAGTCCCGTCTCCTCGCGAACCTCGCGGGCAACCGCCTGGGCGAGCGTCTCGTTCATCTCGAGCTTGCCGCCGGGAACGGACCACTGGCCCTTCGCCGGAGGCGTGCCGCGCTCGACGAGCAGGATGTGCCCGTCACGATCGAAGATGAATGCGCCGACGGCAACGGTGGGAAGCGTCATCGTGCGGACCTCGTGCGGGCCTGCTTCGAGTGTGGTTTCTTCGCTGGCCGCTTGGCGAGAGGTTTCTGCGCGGCGGCACGCGGTTTCTTCGCGACCGGCTTCTTCCCGAGCGGGACCAGCGTCGCCGATGGGCACATCGGGGCCAGCAGGCAGTGATCGTGATCAGGATTCTTCGCCAGGCACACGCGGCGGCCGTGCCAGATCAGGCGATTCGCGAACTTCGCCCAGCGGTCCCGAGGCAGCACGCCCATCAGATCTTGTTCGATGTCGACCGGGTCCTCGTTGCGCGTCAGGCCCAGCCGCTGCGCCAGCCGCATCACGTGGGTGTCGACGACGACGCCCTCGGCGATGCCGTGCGCATTGCTGAGCACGACGTTCGCCGTCTTGCGCGCGACGCCGGGTAGCTCGACGAGCGCGTCCATCGTGCGGGGCACTTCGCCACCATGCCGCTCGACAAGCGCGCGGGCCATGCCGACCAGCGACTTGGCTTTGTTGCGGTAGAACCCCGACTTGAAGATCAGCGGCTCGAGCGCGGCCGGCTCGACGGCGGCGAGCGCTCGGGCGTCGGGATAGGCCGCGAACAGGGCAGGGGTGATCGTGTTGATCATCTTGTCGGTCGATTGGGCCGATAAAATGGTTGCGACGAGCAACTGATACGGATTCTCGTGGTCCAACTCGACGACGGCGTCTGGCCACGCCTCGCCCAGTAAGTCCGCGATGCGAAGTGCGTTCTCCGGTCCCGCGGGCTTTGTGCTATTTCGAAGGCGACCACCCATGGCGCGTCGACACCGTATCACCTTCCTGGCAGCGCTCCTCGTCGCCCTCGGCGCGTGCGGCTCGAACAAGAAGGATCTCCAGCGCGCGCGGACCTCGGTCTACGACACCGACTTCGTGAACGTTTACAACGCGGCGCTGCAGGCGACCCGCGATGCGTACCCGCTCTTACAAGACAGCCCGGGGCCGGGCCGGATCTCCACCGGCTGGCACCAGATCACGTACGGCAACAACCAGGACGATCTGCAGAACCAGCGCACGCTCGCGCAGTCGCAGGGAATGTCGGGCGGCAACACGGTCGGCTCGCAGCAGGGTGGTCAGAGCGGGATGCCGACGCGGCTCGCGTACAAGCGCTACTTCATTCGCATGGACGTCAGCGTCGTGGGCGGCCGGCCGTGGCGCGTGAAGGTCGTCGGTCACGCAAGCGAGTGGGATCCCGGTGCTGCGCTACCGACGGAGATGAGCGGTGCGCAGCGGCCAGCGTGGCTCGACGGTCGCGTCGAGGCGCTCCAGATCAAGATCTACAAGCGCATCAAGGCCTTCGCGATCCCGATGAAAGAGGAGGTCGTCATTCCGATCGAGCAGCGGCTGCCCAGGACGGATCCGGGCTCGTTCAGGAACGTGCCGCCGGCCGCGGCGAAAGTTCTCGCGTCGACCAAGGACGCGATCGGCAAGCGCGACTATATCGGCCTGCGCCCGCTGCTCGACGACAACGTCGTGTGGAGCCTCGGCGGTGGCAGCGGTGCCGATATCGCGATCGCGACGTGGCAAGCCGATCCGACGATCCTCGAAGCGATGCAGGCAGCGATCACGGCCGGCTGTGCGGGCGATGCCAAGAAGATCGCGTGCCCGGCCGGGACCGTACCGGTCGGTGCGTACCAGCTTCTCGTCGAGGACACCGGTGCGGGCTGGAAGATCACCAGCTTCGTTCGCACCGAGTAGTCACATCGTCGAGAACGAGATCGAGCTGATCGTCGCCGTGCAGCCGCCACTGATCGGCTGGCCCGTTCCGATGTCGATCTCGCGAAACGTGAGG
>JAYVWH010000348.1:0-4482 GCA_043786265.1 Kofleriaceae bacterium
GCCGACGGGTGCTCCGCCGACGGGTGCTCCGCCGACGGGTGCTCCGCCGGCAGGGACGCCACCGACTCCGCCACCGGGGGCTCCGCCCGCGGGAGGTACGCCATGAGCTTCAACCCGACCGATCTGGGCTGGGCCCTTCCGTTTCTGATCCTCGCCGTCGTCGGCATGCTGCTCGTGCTCGCCGAGGCCTTCTACAAGGGCGAGGACCGCACGCTGCTCGCAGGCCTCGCGGTCGCGGGCTCGCTCGCTGCCGCGATCGCCTCAATTGTGCTGTACCGCGAGGTCGGCCCGACCGAGAGCAAGGCCGTATTCGGCACGATGCTGATCGCGGACCGCATGGGCTACGTGCTGTCCGCGCTGTTCTCGGTGCTGACCGCGCTCACCGCAATGATGTCGCCTGCGCATCAGCGTGCGCACGACTGGCGCATGGGCGAGTACTACGGAATCTTGCTGCTGTCGGCTTCGGGCATGTTGATGCTCGCGCAGGCCGGTAACCTCATCACGATCTTCCTCGGCATCGAAACGATGTCGATCGGTGTCTACGTGATGGTGGCGATGCGCCGTCGCTCGCGTCGCGGCAACGAAGCTGCGATGAAGTACTTCCTGATCGGAGCCTTCGCGACGGGTTTCCTCGTGTACGGCATGGCGCTGCTCTACGGCGCTAGCGGCACGCTGTCGCTCGCGCGCATGCAAGGCGCGCTCAACGCCACCGTCAATCCCGGTCTCGTGATCGCGGGTTCATTCCTCCTCGTCGTCGCGTTTGGCTTCAAGGTCGCCGCGGTGCCGTTCCACATGTGGGCGCCCGATGCCTACGAGGGTGCACCGACGCCGGTGACGGCGTTCATGGCGGCGGCTGTCAAATCCGCTGCGGTCGCCGCAATGATCCGCGTGTTCGGCGTCGCGCTCGGCGGTGACGTCCTGCCGTTCGGCACGCTTGGCTGGGCCAGCCCGCTCGTGGTGATCGCTGCGATCACGATCACGATCGGTAATATCGGCGCGATCAAGCAAGAGAACATCCAGCGCTTGCTCGCGTACTCGTCGGTCTCGCATGCCGGCGTGATCCTCGTCGGTCTGTGCGCGATGGGACTGGGCTCGGCGACCGGTAAGGCGTCGCTGGTCTATTACCTGATCGCGTACTCGGTCGCGACGATGGGCGCATTCGCGGTCGTGTCGTACGTCGGCAGCAAGGGTCGCGAGCGTACGCTCGTCGATGATTGGGCGGGACTCGCGAACTATCACCCGGCCGCCGCGCTCGCGATGGTTGTGTGCCTGCTGTCGTTCGGTGGCATGCCGCCGACCGGTGGCTTCTTCGGCAAGTTCTACGTGTTCAAGAGCGCGATGGAGGCCTACGACGGCCAGCTGCTCTGGCTCGTCATCGTCGGTGTCGTCAACTCGGCGATCAGCATCTACTACTACTTGCGCATCGTCACCGCGATGTACTTCCGCGAGGCCAACGGACCGTTCACGGTCACGCGGTCTCCGGGCCTCATGTTCGTGATGGCGCTCATGCCGATCATGGTCATCGAGATCGGCGTGCTGCCGGGCTGGTGGCTGCGCCTCGTGAGCTGAGGAGCTGATGTCGCTTCGAGATCTCGCGCGCGCCGCTGGGATCGATGCGGACTACCGGGACTGGCGCGGCCAGCCGACCGCAGCGAGCGACGAGTCCGTGCGTCATGCGCTCGCGGCGCTCGCGCCCGATCTTGGCGTCGACATCGATGCCAACGATGCTGCGCAGCAGCTCGAGCGCGCGCAGTGGCAGCAGATCGTCCCTGACGTCGTGCTCGCGTGGGACGGCATGCTCGTCATGCCGTTTTCGGTGCCCGCGAGCGACGACGGTGACTGGGAGCTCGAGGTCACGACCGAGGAGGGTGGCGTCTTCCGCGCGAAGGGCCGCCTGTTCGATCTCCCGGCCGAGGGGCACGCGCATCCTGGTGGGGTCGTGCACTGCGTACGCCGCGCCGAGGTCTTCCTCGAAGGGCAGCTCGGCTATCACAGCGTGCGCTGGCAGGCGCTCGGTCAGAGCGGTGACGCGCTCGTCCTCGGCGCGCCGACGCGTGGCTTCGGTCGTCCTGGCGATGGATTCCGGCGCTGGGGCGTGTTCGCGCCCGTGTTCGGACTCGCATCGCCCCAGAGCGGGCAGGCGGGCGACCTCGCCACCCTGCGCCAGCTGATGGAGCAGGTCGCGGCGCGCGGCGGTAGCTACGTCGCGGTGCTGCCACTGCTCGCGGCATTTCTCGACGAACCCTACGCCTTCTCGCCGTACTCGCCGGCGAGCCGGCTGTTCTGGAACGAGCTCTATCTCGACCTGCCCAAGCTCGCCGATGCGCTCGACATGCGGCTCCCGGCCGCGCCGCCGATCAACGCGGCGCAACCGATCGACTACCGGGCGCAGTATCGATGGCGGCGTCCGATCCTCGATGCGTTCGCCCGCGGTCGCGTCGACGACGAAAACTTCGCCGCCTGCATCGACTCGTGGGCGCGCGCCACGGGTGTGTGGGACTACGCCGCGTTCCGCGCGATCGGTGAGCTCCAGGGCAAGGGCTGGTGGGAGTGGCCCGCGAACCTGCGCGATGGCACCAAGCTCGCGACCTCACGCGCCGACGCGATCCTGATCGGTGCTGGTGCGGGCCTACCGCGCGACGGCCTTGCCGGCCGCATCGACACCCACGTGTTCTCGCAGTGGATGATGCAGACCCAGCTCGAGCAGCTGCAGGGTGGTCGCGTCAATCTCTATCTCGATCTCCCCGTCGGCGTGAACGCTGATGCCTACGAAGTCTGGCGCCACCGCGAGCTATTTTTGTTGACGCTGTCGGCCGGTGCGCCGCCCGATGCCCTGTTCCTCGGCGGGCAGAGCTGGGGGTTGCCGCCGCTGTCGCCGATCGCGATGCGACGCGATCGCTACCGCTACTTCATCCAGTGCGTGCGTCATCACATGTCCGTCGCCGGCATGCTGCGCATCGATCACGTCATGGGCCTGTTCCGGCTCTACTGCGTCCCGCAGGGCCGGCCCGCGACCGACGGTGTCTACATCAAGTACCCGCACGAGGAGCTGCTCGCGATCCTCACCCTCGAGTCGATGCGCAACGTCTGCATCATCGCGGGCGAAGACCTCGGGACCGTGCCCGAGCACGTGCGTCCGACGATGACGAAGCACGGAATGTTCCGCCTGCACGTCGGCCAGTGGAGCTTCCCGAGCACACCCGGCAAGGCTCCCGAGCCGTCGCCCGCAGAGGCTGTCGCGTCGCTCAACACCCACGACACGCCGACCTTCGGTGGCTGGTGGCGTGGTGCAGACATCGACGACAAGCGCGACCTCGGTCTGATCGACGATTCGCAAGTCGTCATCGAACGCGCCGAGCGCGCGCAGCTGAAGGAAGCGATCCTTGCCTACGCCGCCGCCACGCCCGGCGCACCGAGCCCCGCGACCGAGACTCTGACCGAAGTCGAACGCGCGATGGTGTCGATGACTGCCGACCTCGCGAACGGGCCCGCCGAGATCGTGCTGGTCGCCCTCGACGATCTCGTCCTCGATCCCGTCCCGCACAACGTGCCGGGCACCGTCGAGCAGCGCCCCAACTGGCGGCGCCGGATCCAGGACTGGTCGACCTCGCTCGATCCCGATCGCGCCTCGCCCGCGGCCGCCGCTGTGATCGCTGCGCTGACGAAGTCGCGTCCGTCGTCGTAGCTCCTACGGAACAGCTTCGAACTGTTGATATGCGTACTGCCGGACGTAGAGGTCAATCTGCATCCGGTCGACGACAATGCTTTTCGATCGTTGTGGCTGGACGCGGAGTACGAATGTAGCGACGTCCCTAGGTGCTTCAGAACCAAACAGTTCCGTACCCGCTGGAATGTCGAGCTCCCCGGTGTCCTCTGCCGTGCAATTGATGCCTCCGACGAAGTTTGCTTGCTGGGAAAACATTGCGAGGCTCAGAGCGACGGACCGCGCTCCGTGAACCTCCCAAGCAACACGGGTCGTCCAGTCGACGCAAAGAGCAGGGCGCCTGCAGCTTTGTGCAGAGCGCCTGGCGTCGCCTGATGGACTTGTGGACGGCCAACATCTCTTCATCTTCGTCATCGGCCGTCCACAGGGTCCACAGGCGCCGAGGTCGTCGCTAGCGCGCCGCCGGAGAATAGAATGGGGGGGAAGGGCAGAGCGTGCTCGCGCGAGCGGCCGCCGAGAGGACGCGGCAAGATTCGCGGCTGGCGCCCCAAGAGATCGCGCGGCAGGTGCACCGCCCGAGGCTCGAAGCGCGCCAAGGTTCGAAGCGCGCCAGGGCCTCCGACGATCGCGACCGGTACTCCACTCAGGCTCATTCTCGTCATCGGCCGTGCACAGGGTCCACAGGTCCACAGGTCCACAGCAGAAGCGGCGGCCGCCACGATACCCACGTGGGTTTTGCTCGTGGGTTCCTTCCGCCGGCGACAAGCTCATCGTCGTTGCGGTGAACGTGACATGTCCGTCATGATCTGGAGGGAGCG
>JAYVWH010000349.1:0-3514 GCA_043786265.1 Kofleriaceae bacterium
AAGCCCGTCGTCCTGGCCATGCCGGACCTGCCTTATGACCAGAAACGGCTCGAGGGCTCTGTGGTTCTGGCGATCTCGAACATCACCCCGCGGGCGGCCGCCCTCAAGGAGGTGCGCGATCTCCTCGGCGAGAAGTCCCGCATGGCGCGGTGGGTCGCGATCGAGGCCCTGGCCGCCATGAAGTCGGTCGAAGATGCACCCCGCATCGCAGGGGTCAAAGGCTCGGAACGCCTTGTCGGTTTCTGGGGGGATGGCAGCGTGGCCATCAAGCCCGAGCCGACCCTGTCGCAGCGCGCTCACGAGCTGGCTGATCAGCTGGCGAAGGCCCCCAAATAATCGGCTTCCTCGCGCCTTGTTTGGGGATGTAGTAAGGTAGTTCCTGCCCCGGGAGAGGAAGGGACTACCCCGACCCTCGTCGTAGAGGAGTACCGCGCGAATGGATCAGAGCAAGAAGACGATGCGGCACTTTTACTGCCGCGACGTGCTTTGGGAGACGTTCGAGCAGATGGCGAACGACTTCGATTGCTCGATCGATTACCTCGTCAACGAGGCGATGCGTTACTACGCGCGCTCGAAGAACTACCAGTCTCCGGGCGGCCCGCCGATGACGGGCAACGCGCCGCAGCCGAACAACAACAATAACAGCAGCGGCGCAAACAGCTACCCGCCGGCGTCGAAGCCGCCAGCTCCGCGGCCGGGCGCGTCGACCAACAGCCCAGGCGGGGATGGGCGAGCGAACAACCCGCCCGGTGAATGCCCGCGCGACGTCCTGCGCCGCCCACGCCGGGTTACGCCAACGCGGCTCAGGCGCAAGCTGCGCGCGGACCGATGCCCGGTGGTGCGCCGGGGCCTGCGATGCACGCGCCTGCCGCTGCACCGACTGCGCCGCCGATGCCGCCGATGGCTGCGCCAGGTAGCGGGCCCACACTGTTCCTCATCTACAACGGTCAGCGTTACGCAGTGACCAAGGATCAGTTCATCATTGGGCGCGGCAGCAAGACCTCCGACTTGCCGATCAAGGATGGCAATATCTCGCGCAAGCACGCGGCTGTGATCCGTCGCAACGGGACCTTCTACATCAAGGATCTCGGCTCGACGAACGGCATCGACTACAAGGGCATGCGCATCGACAACAAGCGCATCGACGAAGGTGACGTGTTTCACCTCTGCGACTACGAGCTGCGGTTCACTTATCGCGCGGACTAGCTGCGCGTCATACCGCGCGGACTAGCCGCCCGATCGGCGCGCAGTAGCCGCCGATTAGCGGAGCATCAGGGGATCGCCGTCGCGGTTGCTACGCGGGTCACGCGGGTCACGCGCCGCCGCCGATGATAGGGTCGCGTCCGTGGATGCTGAGCTCAAGCGCCGTGTCGACGCGCTGCGCCGGCCACTCGAGCTCGCAGCCGCCGATAGTTTTCGTGGTGTGCGCCGGGTGCAGGGACTCGGCAACGCGTTACGCATCGCGTGCGACGGGTTGATCGCACAGCTGGATCAACTCCGCACCGCCGTCGGCGCGCGGGCCGGCCACGCCGGCCCTTTCGATCAAGCGGACGCGCTCGTCCAGTGGCGCGCGACGCTGGGACAGTGGGAGCAGCTTGGCGAGGATCAGCAGGCGATCGAAGTGGCGCGGGGGATGCGATTGATCGCGCGGTGGCCGTCGGGACCTGCGCGACCGGCGTCACCGCTGCAGCGGCTGACCGCTGCGCCGCCGCGCGTGCCGCAAGCGCCGCTGCCCGAGACGATCTCTGGACTCACCCGTGGCGCGCCCGCTGCTTGCGCTGCGCTCTCGCGTGGTTCGTCTGCGCCGTTGATGTCGCGCGGTGCGCCAGCGTCTGCACGTGGTCCGCAGATACCCACGCGATCGTCGACGCCGCCCAGCCGGCTCACGCGTTCCGCTCCTCGTCCGAGCCCGCCTCCGTCTCCGTCTCCGAGTCCGCCTCCGTCACCGACGAGCTCGGCCGCGAAGGCCGCCCAGCCCGCCAGGCCCGCCAAGCTCGCCAAGCCCGCCAAGCCCGCCAAGCCCGCAGTCGCTACGATCGATCCAACGGAACCACCCGATGCGAAACCGACTCGGTCCGCGCGCAAGGCCGGCAGCGATACCGACGCCGTGTCCCCTGACGCCGACCCACTCGATCCGCTCGCGGCGCCAACGCACACGCTGCCTGGCATCGGTCCCGCATTCGCGGAGCGTCTCGCCGAAAAGGGACTCGAGACCGTAGAGGATCTGCTGTGGTGCCTGCCTCGGCGCTACGACGACGTCCGCGACGCCAAGGGGCTCGCCGAGGTCGAGCAACTCGCCGAAGGTGTACGCGCGACCTTCGTCGCCAAGGTCCGCAGCTCGCGCATGATCTTCGCGCGCGGCCGCCGCTGGGCAGAGGCGCGTGTGGTCAGCGCAGATTTCGGGACGGGGACCGCCGACGCGATCCAGTCGGCAAACGCGGTGATCCGCTGGTTCAATGTGTGGGCGGGCATCGAGAAGCGGATGCCTGCGGGGTGCGTCATCACGGTGTCGGGCGCGGTCAAGAAGCGCGACGGCCGGCTCGAATTCGCCAATCCCGACATCCTCTCGATCGAGCTGCCCGAGACGCCCGAGCAGCTCGCCGCCGAGGCAGCGGGGGGCTCTCCGAAGAAGCCACTGCCGACGATCATCGCGCGCTATCCCGAGGTCACCGGCGTTCCCGGCGCACGGCTGCGCCAGGCGTGCCAGACCGCGTGCTTGCGCGTCGGCATGAACGCAGATGACGGCGTGCCCGCCACCGTCGAGGCCGCTGCGAAGCTGCCGTCACTCGCGGACACGCTCTCTCATCTGCACGCGCCACCGCCGGAGATCACCGTCGACGAGCTCGCGGCGCTCAATCGCGGTGACAGCACATGGCAGCGTCGACTCGCGTTTGGCGAGCTGTTCGCGCTCGGTGTCGCCGTCGCGATCCGGCGCAAGGAGCGGCGCTCCGACGCGGCGGTCGCATGTCCGCGCGTGCCCGCGATCGACCTGGTGCTGCGCACGGCGCTGCCTTTCGCGCTGACGAATGCACAGCGCCGATCGATCGACGAGATGTGGGGCGACCTGGCGCGTCCATCGCCCATGAATCGGTTGCTGCAAGGTGACGTCGGTGCAGGCAAGACATGCGTCGCGTTTGCGGCGGCGCTGCAAGTTGCGCGGGCGAAGCGTCAGGTCGCGCTGATGGCACCAACCGAGCTGCTCGCCGAGCAGCACTTCGAGACGTGGACGAGCTGGACGAAAGGCACCGGCCTGCGCGTCGAGCTGCTGACCGCGTCGACACCCAGGCCACTGCGTGCATCGCTGCTCGCGCTCCTCGGTGCCGGACACGTCGACGTGCTGATCGGCACGCACTCGCTGCTCGCAGAGGCCGTTGGCTTCGGTGCGCTGGGACTCGTGATCATCGACGAGCAGCATCGCTTCGGCGTCGCGCAGCGCGCGAAGCTGCGTGACAAGGGAGACGGGCAGGGCGCGCCGCACCTCCTCGTGATGACGGCGACTCCCATCCCGCGGACG
>JAYVWH010000350.1:0-2198 GCA_043786265.1 Kofleriaceae bacterium
TGGGACCGGCTCGCAAAGGTCAACACGGCCCAGGCGCACCTGCGCCACGGCGACATCCTCGCGATGCACGAGCTGTGGCAAGAAGCAGCCGCGACATTCACGAAGTCTATCGCGCTCGATGGCACCAACCCCAAGGCATGGCGCGGCCGAGCGCAGGCGAACGAGACCCTCGGCAACTACGCCGTTGCAATCGACGATGCCGGCCGGGCGGTCGCGCTGATCGGAAACGCGAATCGCGAGGATGGTGATCGCGAGCGCTATCTACTCGTCCGCGTGTTGCGCCACAACGAGATTCTTGGCGAAGACCCCTTGGCCAAGAGGCTCGCAAGGTGGCGGTTCGCGTTTGACCACGGTGACAACGCTGCCGGCTACCTGCTTGCGGCGCACCACGCGCGCATCGGCAGCGGGCAGCAGCACGACGTGCTCGTAGCGCTGTACCGCCGGGCCCCTACCGATGCATCGCTTGGCCTCGCTGTCGCCCGCTCGTATGTGAATCGCAAAGACTTTGCGGCCGCGCGCGCAACGCTCGAGGATGTCGCACGCCGTAACCCGGCTCGCGCCGAGGCAATCGGCAAGCTCCTCGTCCAGGTCGGGCAAGATCGTGTGAAGGCCGAGCTCGAAGCGCGCTGGGAGGAGGAAGGCGTCTCGGAGTCCGAGCGGCGTCGCATGGCGCTCGCCGGGCGCAGGCCCGATGTGATCGGACGACACCGACGGTTCGGCGTTCGTCTCGAGGTCGGCGCCGATGTCCACGGCACCGACAGCGCCCTGATCGGATTCGGGCTGTACCGCTCACACGGCGTCGCAGAAGGGACAGCGGTGGAAGTGCGCTTCGACTGGACTGGCCGGGACGCCCCGAAGGAAGAGGTCAACGCGGTCGCCCTCGGCGTGGCCCTCACGCGCCGCCTTCTCGACCTGCATCGCTTCGAGCTCGCGGGCAGTATTGGTGCGCGCGCGGAGCTGCGTTACGGAACGAACCAGATGACGTCGTCGTGGGACCGCGCGGCACTCGGCGCAGACTTCGCGCTCCAGCTCGTACCGCGCGCGATTTCCGGGACGATCGCCGCGCGGTTCAACCATTCGCTGACCGACGGAACTCGCGGATCGACGCTGCTCCTCGAGCTGGGATTCGAGCTGCGCTGATGCGCGCGCCCTGGACAGCACTCGCGGTCGCGATCGCGGTCGCACGAGTCGACGCGCAGCCGATGTGCGACCGCTGCATCCGCGGCGAGGCGCTGATCGATCTCTACGCACTCGGAGACGCACGAACGGTCGCCCCCGCCCTCGCAACGCAGCCGCTCTCCGAGCCCTTGACGCAGCAGCAATACGCGCAGGTGATCGCGCTGCGCACCAAGACCCCCGCGCTGCTGCGGGTCGGCGCACTCGACGATGCCGACATCGCGCTCGTCGCGGCGGCGCTCTGCCACGCCGACACCGGAACGTGCGCCACCGCGACAACGCAGACGCTGCGCTGTATCGCCGATCGCTGCGACGTCGCACTCCCCCCATCCAAGCACCCGGACCTCACGTCGATTCCCGAGAACTGCAACCGCTCCACGAGCCACAAGCGTCCGCAGCGGTTCGGGCTCGGGTTCGACTGGGGCAACGGCTACCAGACCAGCAAGTACCCGGCAGACGGGCATGCATTCTCGTTCGGGATCGAGACTCGCGTGCGAGTCACGCACCGGATCGGCGTGGTTGGCCGCGTCGATCGCTCGGGCGGTCGCGACGAAGGCGTCGACATGTCAGGCGACCAGCGCGACGATCGATCGACGGGATCGATCACGCGGATCGCCGCGCTCGCGGGGCCGAGTATCTTGCTCGACTTCACGACGTACGAGGACACCACGCGATTCCTGCGTCTCGATCTGCTCGGGGGCTACATCGCGACGCGCTCGCAAGCCGACGAGGAAGGGCCCGCCGCGGGGTTCGACCTCGCGTATCAGATCTGGCGGCTTCGAGCCGGCCTGCGCGTCGTGCAGGGGTTCGGCGGCGCCGCGGACGCCACGATGGTCATGGGCCACCTCGGTGTCGTCGTCGGCAGCGAACCTTCGTACGACGAGACCTCTGACTGCAATGGGCAAACGCACCGCCGCCGATCGAAGCTCGCGCTGGCGGTCGACATTCCGATCGCAGGTTATGGCTTCTCGAAGTACCTCGGCTATCTCCCGACGGGGCTCGGGTTCGAGGTCTACTACCAC
>JAYVWH010000351.1:0-8162 GCA_043786265.1 Kofleriaceae bacterium
CGACCTCGGCCGCGATTGCGAGGACCTCACCGACGGTGAACGACGTGTCTTCGAGGCGATGACGATCGATCGCTTGCAGGAGACACTCGCCCTCGACGAGCTCCATCACGATGTACGCGTCGCCGCCGCCGTGCGCGAAGCTGTAGACCTGCACGAGGTTCGGATGCTGCAGCCGCGCGAGCAGCGACGCCTCGGCGCGCAACTGCTCGACGATCTCGACATCCTCGACGAGGTCGGGTCGCAGCATCTTGATCGCGACCGGACGCTCGAGCGCGAGGTCCTCGGCGCGATAGACGAGCCCCATCGCGCCCTGCCCGATCTCGTGCAGCAACCGGTACGTCCCGCCGAGGGTCGTGCCGACCTCGTCGCCGACATCAGGCCCGCGCTGCGTCAGTCCCGGCAAGGTCTCCTTCGCAAGTCGCATCGCGCGATCGATAAGCGCACCTGCATCCTCGTTCGGGTGCGCGACGCACAGGCCAAAACGCGTCTGGACCTCGCTCGCGATCCCCGGCCGGACGCCGCCGAGCCGCATCTCGATTTGCTCTTTGATCCGGGCGGCCGCGCGATGCGTGCCCTCGAGCGACGTGCCCTGCAGGATCGCAACGATCGTCCCCGGGGTCCACCGACCGACGAGATCCTCGATGCGCGTCTGCGCACGCGTCGCCTCCGCGATGACTTTGAGGACGGCATCGCCGATATCGAGTCCACGGCGCGTATTGAGGCCGCGTAGATCGACGACATCCGCGACGATCACGCCGAGCGACTGCTTGAAGCGCATCGACGTCGACAGGTACATCGCCGTCAATCGCGAGAGCGCCTGCCGGTTCCACACACCGGTGAGGCCGTCGATGCCGGCAGTGTGCGCCATGCGATCGATCTCGCCGGCAGACCGCTCGTGTGTGCCGCGGAATCCGAGCTCGCTGCTGAGCCGTGACGCGACTGCCTCGAGATATGCAAGATCGCCATCTCCAAACACGCGCGCGTGATCCGCCACCAAGCCGAGACAGCCGAGGCCGTCCACGCGATCGTCGAACGCTACGCCCACATAGCTTCCGATCGATTCACCGACGGGCGCGATCACGGTCGCACCGCACTCGAGCGCGGCACGGCACCGCGCGTGCGTAACATTCTCGGAATCGCCGACCGCGATCACGCACTCCGAGACCCCGAATCCGGTCGCGATCTGGGCCTCCCCGCGCCGCAGGGCTGGATCGAGCGGACCACCGAGCAGCGTGACGGCGAGCAGCACGTCGAGTGCGCGGTGGGGGTCCGGCGCGGGACGCCCGACCGCACGTAGTACGTCGGCGATCACAGCCGCATCGGCGACGACATCCGCGCCGCGCGGGACGTTGTCGAATTTGCCGCGCACGACCGCGATGCAGACGGTCGCCGAATTCGCGGTTCGGGCTGACACCTCGTGCAGCGCGGCGAGGCTGCGGGGATCCTCGTGATCGATGATCACAGCGCATGGCTGGGCGGTCTCGACGATGCGCACCAGCTCGTCGACGGATTCGACGGGCGCGAACACACGGCCGAGCGACGAGCTGGTCGTGGCCACGTGCTGACGCAGCGTCGCGTCACCGGACATCAGGTAGAGCCCTCCCGGACGTTGCAGCGGCACCGCAGCAGCGAGTATACGCGAGGCGTGCGCTCGTCTGGTTGGTCCTGCGTGTTTGTCGTCGCACTGCTGGCGTGCAAACAGCCCAAGCAGCCCCTGCAGCCGAGCTATTTCACCCAGCCACGCGCCGCCGATGCACCGCGGACCTGCCGCGAGACGATCGACTGCTACGCCGCGTGCAGTCCCCTCGTCGAGGAATGTCTACTGCGCTGCGATCAGCGCAGCTCACCGACCGAGATCCAGCGCGCACGTGCGGTGTCGCACTGCAGCGCGCAGCACGGTTGCAATGCCGAGCGCTCCTGTGAAGAGCAGTTCTGCGCGATGCAGCTGCAGGCGTGCCCGGCTCTGCGCTACTCGCCGCCGCCTACTTGATCACGTGCTTGACGTTGTTCGCCTGGCACCACCCACTGAGGATTGGCTTGGCGGTCTTCGGGAGGCCATCGGTCAGCGCGTAGGTCTTGCCGTTAAACCAGATCCCGCGCGTCCACATCGTGCACTTGATCTTGCTGATCTGCTGCGGCTCCATCACGAGGCTGCCTTCGTGCTGCGGCACGAGGAGCATCAGCGATTGTTCGTCGGTCGCCGCACCCTGCCCCGGGCCATTGACGACCGCAGCGGCAACGAGACCACCGACGATGCCGCCGAGCCCCTTGCCGATCGCTACCGCGAGACCGCCCTTGTTGCTGACACAGATGAAGATCAACCGCTGCGGCGCGACGAACATCTGCCCCGTGAGCCGCGTCATGCCGCGGTTCATCACGAGCGGAAACGGCTCGATCAATGGACCGCCGTAACCCATGCCCGGCGGAGGCGGATAACCACCCTGCGGAGGCGGCGGATAACCGCCCGGCGGCGGATAGGATTGCGGCGGTGGCGGATACCCGCCCTGGGCGGGCGCGTACCCGTGCGGCGCGTGACCCGGCGGAGGCGGATAACCACCCGGCGGCGGATAGCCCTGCGGTGCGTGGCCCTGCGGCGGAGCGTAACCGCCCGGCGGGAAGCCGGGCGCAGCACCTTGAGGCGGCGGCGGATAGCCCTGCGGCGCTCCGTGCGGCGGTTGACCTTGCGGCGCACCGTACGCTTGCTGCGGCTGTTGCTTGCCGCACGCCCCACAGAATCCGGAGCCGGGCGCGAGCGCGGCGCCGCAGTGCATGCAGTTCATTGCGCCGATGGTACCTCTACTCGGCGGCGGCGCGCAGTACGCCCTCGACCATCTGGCGCGCGATCGGATGGTAGCCGGCGCGCTGGTACTCGAACGTCGTCGTCGCGATGGGACGCGTGCGCGGATCGGCCGCAAGCGCGGTGTACAGCGGCCGCAGGTACTTCATCCGCCCGACCGTGGCGAGGACCTGTTGCACGCGCGCCATCACGGTGGTGTGGCCGGACTTGAGCGCGAGCGTCAACCACGGAACGAGCACGTCGTAGTTCGTGCTCGCCGTCAGAGCAAACCGCTGGTCGAGCACGCGGCACGTTGTCTCCGATGCGGGACGCGCCACGCTCTCGAGATAGAGCGCCCATTCGGTTGGCGTCCACGCCCGCGCTTGCTCTTCGGTCGGCACGGCGCCCGCGAGTGCCTCGATGGCGTCGAGCCGTGCGGAGCGCATCGGCGCCGCCGTCGGCGGCAGACCTGGCCCATCGATCCACGCGCGGGCATTCGCCTTCGCGAGCACACCCGGGAGTGCGGCCTCGATGTGCGTCTCGAAGTCCTCCGTCGTGATCGCACCGAACCGGAAGTCGCGCAGGTATGTCTTGAGCCAGCGCACGAACTCATCACGGCCGACCACGGCCTCGATCTCACACAAAAACAGATATCCCTTTTCGTACGGGATCAGCGAGTAACACTCGTCCGGATCGACGCCGTCGAGCTGCGGCCGCAGCTTGGTCATCTCGGGCGTCTTCGCGAACCGCTCGAATGACTCGTCGAGCTCGCGCCGGCCGAGCGCGGCCTGAAGCGCGGCCATGTCGGCGCCCTCGAGCGCTTCGGTGATCCGGCGCTCCGCGTACATCGTGAAGCCCTCGTTGAGCCAGAAGTGCTCGGCGTTCGCGTTCGTGACGAGGTTGCCCGTCCACGAGTGCGCGAGCTCGTGCGCAACGACCGACACGAGCGAGCGATCGCCTGCGATCACCGTCGGGGAGAGAAACGTGAGGCGCGGGTTCTCCATGCCGCCATAAGGAAACGACGGAGGCATCGTCAGGATGTCGAAGCGCTCCCAGTCGTAGGGACCGAACAACGCCTCGGCTGCACCGATCATCGCCTCGACATCCGCAAACTCGTAAGCCGCCGCATCGACCACGGCGGGCTCCGCCCACACGCGGCACCGCGGCGACAGGTCGCGCGAGGCGAGGTCGCCGATCGCAAACGCGAACAGGTACGGCGGGATCGGCTGCGGCATCTCGAACGTGTGCTTGGCCCACGTGCCGTCATCGGTGCGGCCACGATCGGCAGCAGCCATCACGAGCGTGAGCTCGCGCGGATACTCGAGCACCGCCGTGTACGTCACGCGCAGCCGCGGCGAATCTTGAACGGGCATGATCGACCGCGCGTGAATCGCCTGACACTGCGAGAACACAAATGGGTGATTGTTGCCGCGCGTCTGCTCCGGGTAGAGCCACTGCATCGCCGAGGCGGCGGGCGAGGTGCGGTAGCGAATGTGGACAGATTTTGCACTGCGAGACACGTCGACGGCGAGACGCTGGCCGAGATACGGCTCCGCATCGTGTAAACGCCACGTCAGCGCATGACCACTGTCGTCCTCGATATGCTCGATCGTGAGATCGCGTGTATCGAGATCGAGCGGTCCTTCGTAGGGCCGCGCGAACACGAGATCGACGGTGCCAGCGAGTGTCTGCGTCGCGAAGTCGACGCGCACCTGCAGGTGAATGCTCGCCGTGCGCGCGTGCGCGTTGTCGCAATACGAATGGGGATCGAGGCGCGCCATCGCGCGCATCGTATATGCTGACCGCGTGCAAAGCGATGCGAAGCCTGGCCGCCGATGGGCGCCACGCTTCGTGCTTGCGCTGATCCTCGTGGCGCTTGCTGCGGGTGGCTTCGCGATCGCATTCAGACAGACGCTCACGTGGACGCTACAGGCGGTAACCGGAGCATCCAACGTCGTCACCGCGATGAGCGCGGCGGACTGGTGGTGGCGCTTGGTCGTGCCGACCGCCGGCGCATTCGTCGCTGGCTTGCTCGCACGCTCGATCGCTCGGCGCGGCGGCGGCGGGGTGAGCGACGTGATGGAAGCCGTCGCACTCGGCAAGTCACAGCTGTCGCTCGTCGTCACACTCGTGAAGTCGTTCGCGTCGTGGTGTGCGATCGTGTGTGGCGGTTCGCTCGGGCGCGAGGGTCCACTGATCCAGTTCGGCGGCACCTCGGGACACGCGATCGGCGCGCGGTTCGGCCTCGGCGCCGAGGACCGTCGTGTGCTGATCGCCGCTGGCACCGCCGCCGGATTCGCTGCCGCGTACAACACGCCGCTCGCTGCGGTCGCGTTCGTGCTCGAGGTCGTCGCGGGAGTGGTCGTCGTCGACACCGTCGTTCCCACGCTGGTCGCGACGGTGATCTCGACTGCACTCACGCGCGCTGCCGTCGGGCCCGGTCCGATCTACGGCACGCGTCACTTCATGCTGACCCACTCGGGTGAGTTGTTCGCGTACGCCGGCGTGGCGCTCGCTGCGGCGCTATGCGCGATCGGCTTCTCACGCCTCGTCGGTGCAGGAGAAGTCTTGTTCCGCCGGGCATGGCTACGTCCGCCGTGGCGCCAAGCGCTCGGTGGCCTGTGTGCAGGCGCGATCATCGTCGCGGTGCCCGCGGTGGCCGGGAACGGCTACGAACCGCTCAACGCGCTGATCGACGGCAAGGCCGCCGTCGGCGTTGTCGTCGCGTTGCTGATCGCGAAGGCGATCGCGACGACCGCTTCGGTCGCGTCGGGTAGCCCGGGTGGCGTGTTCACACCGACGCTGCTGATCGGCGGATGCAGTGGCTACCTCGTCGGCATCGGGCTCGCCGCGGCGGGCTTCGACGTCGGACCGCCCGGCGGTTATGCGCTCGTTGGAATGGCGGCGGCGATCGCGGCGGCAACCCACGCGCCGCTCATGGGCGCCATGCTCGCGTTCGAGCTGTCGGGCGACTACGCGGTCGTGTTGCCACTCGTGCTCGCCACGGCGGTCGCGACGGCGGTGTCGCGGATGCTCGGTCAGGACTCGATCTACATGGCGGAGCTGCGCGAGCGCGGCGTCACCTGGCAGATGACGATGAAGGGACGCGAGATGACGTTTCCCGGCCGCTCGCCCGACGCGCCCTGGGGCCCCTGATCGCAAGGGCCGATCTACCGCGCGACGATTTGTCGCGCGACGGCATCGCATGAGCGTGAGGGGACGAACATGAGCGAGGTCAGAGAGAAACGGGATCTCGTCCTGCCGCCGCGTAGCTACGCGTACATGCAGGACGTAACCAAGGGTGTCATCAAAACGTATACCGGCCCGACGGTGATCAATCCGACGGCACAAGAAGTGCCCGTCGTGTACGACGCCATCGGTCGCCGCTTCGTGCGTGTCGCGAATCTGGAGGATGCAATGTCCTGGGCGCCCGTCGCTGCGGAGGGCAGCTACGTCACGCTGCTCAATCCGGCGAAGGCGAGATCGAGCTGCTCAAGGCGGAGGCGGAGACCGCAGTGCAGCGGTTCCAGGCCGTGTCGGGCAACTTCAGCGAGGCGCTGCTGTCGCTGAGCCGTCACGAGACGCTGGTCAAGGTCGCGCAGGCCTGGGACACGCAGAAGATCGTCGAGGGCGAGAGCCTCGGCGACACGCTATCCCGGCTGTTCAGCTCGACGCCGCTGCAACCTCTCATCGAGCAGATGACGCTGCCGGCAAACGGTCAGAACGCGAACGGCCGCAAGTAGTGGTTGTCGTAGCCGCCGGGGTGCTTGACCAGATAATCCTGGTGATAGTCCTCCGCCGCGACCCAGTTACCCGGCGCCTCGATCGTCGTGGTGAGCGGCTTCTTCCACGAGCCGTTCTTCTCGATGCGCGCCATCGTCGCGACGGCGACCTTGCGCTGCGCGTCGGTGGTCGGAAAGATCGCAGAGCGGTACTGCGAGCCGTCGTCGTTGCCCTGGCGGTCCTTCGTCGTCGGGTCGTGGATCTTGAAGAAGTAGGTCAGCAGCGTCTCGTACGACGTGACGTTCGGTTCGAACACGATGCGCACAGACTCGGCGAAGCCGGTATCGCCATTCGAGACTTGGTCGTACGAGATCTTCGACTTCGCGCCGCCGGCGTAACCGACCTCGACATCGACGACGCCGCCGACCTTCATCATCCAGTTCTCGACGCCCCAGAAGCAGCCCGCTGCGAGGATCGCGACCTCGCGCGGGCCGTCAGCCTTCGCTTGCTTCTTCGCCACCGCGGGCGGCTGTGCATCGGAGGGCGTACTGCACGCCATCACCGAGAGCGTTGCGACCAGAGCTGCGAGGACGCCGTGCTTCATCATGGGGTGTCTACGCGCCCGGGCGCGGTTGGTTACAGGGCCGTGCCGGCGGAGAACGCGTCGTCGAAGTGGGTCACGTAGTGGTCGAAAACTGCGTGGTTAGCGTCCGTTTCGGGAGCGAGCTTGACGAAGATCTCGTCGTACTTGCGCAGGGCGCCGCTACTGAGGTTGTGCGAGCCGGTGTAGACCCGGTACTGGTACGCGCCACCGAACTTTCCGTAGACGACGAACACTTTGTCGTGAATCGGCATGGTGCGAACGACGATGCCCGCGCCCTTGAATGCAGCGAGCGCCTTGGGCTCGACGGTGTCGGCAACGACCTGGATCTGGCAGCCGCCCTGCTTCATCGCGACCAGCCGGTCGACGACCTCCATACGACTGTCGCGCACGCTCGCCTGCATCACGCGTACGCGGCACTTGGAGTCCGCGGTGACGTCGTCGAGACGGTTGACGACGAGGTCCGTGGTCGACTCCGGCGAGATGTAGAAGTCGGCGGAATCCGTCAGCAGGTGACCGCGGCCGGTCGCGGGATCGTAGTAGTCGGCGGCGCGCTTGCGGAGGCGAAGGTCGTCGAGGTAGCCGCGTGCGGCATCGTAGAGCGGCGCGTCGCCGTACAGCGTGACCGTGTTGTTGTAGAGGCGCATGCCGCTCGCGTACGTCTGGTTCGCGGACCCGAACCACACCGCCGCGTCGGACTCGGCGAGATCCGGTGTGGTCGCGTGAGAGAACACGAACAGCTTGGTGTGCGAGATCGCGTCGTCAGCCGTCGAGATGCACGAGTCGGTCGTCGCCGACGAGCAGTAGACGATGCCCTCGAGCTTGTCGAGGTAGTTCGTCTTGACCGTGTCGGTCGCGCGCGCCATCTGACCATCGGTGGAGATCAAGATGTGGACCCCGCGCTGTTGTGCTTCGAGTAGCGCCATCCCTACCGCGTCGACCGTGATGCTGAAGATGTGCCCGTCGATGCGGCCACCAGCCGGCACCGATCGGATGAGACGGATCAGCTCGTCGATCGCGTGGTGATCGATCCCGGTGCCCGCCGTTCCGGTACAGGGCTTG
>JAYVWH010000352.1:0-9106 GCA_043786265.1 Kofleriaceae bacterium
TCAATGGATGCGGCGACAGGATCGCGTTACCGAACGTGAGCCCACCACCGATGTTCCACGCAGGGACGTGGTGCACGTTCCAGCCGAGGCCCGCTGCGATCTCGTGCGCCTGGCTCGGCATCCCGGTGAACCCGAGGACTTCCTGCAGAGCGACCACATCGGGCTCGAGCGCAGCGAGGCCGCGCTGGATCAGCGGCAGGCGCTGCGCCCACGGCCCTTGCCGGTTCCAGATGTTGAGTGTGACCGCGCGCCAGGTATCTCGCTGCACGCCTCTACATTACAGAATGATCACGTCGTTGATTGGCAGTACGCCCTCGCCGGCTGGATATCCGTAGCTGACCCAGCCGGTATTCGTGTCTTCGCTGCCCCAGCCCCACACCCACACGCCAAACGGTGCAGTCGAGTCCATGACGTTGACGCCGTTGTTGCAGCCGCCCTGCCCGTTGAAGTGGTCGACAAGCTTCACGTACGTGATCTCGTAATCGCCATTGCCGACCGGAGACCAGCCGCTGATCGTGCCCATGCACTTCAGGTCGACATCGGCAAACGCGCCGTTCTTCTTCTGGCGCACGACCGTTAGCATCGTGAAGGGGTACGTCGGATCGGTGAAGAAGACGTAGTGACTCATGTACTGCTGCGGCGGCACCAGGCGCACGAAGTCTGCGTCCCCCCAGCCGCCCTCGCCCTGGTCGCCGGCACCCGTCATGTACGTGAACATCAGGAACGGATTGCTCGAACCCTGGCTGCGTACGACGAACGGCGAGGCACTTCGAATCTCGAGCATCTGGCCGAGGTTCACCGTCGCGGGTCCGACGCCCGGTGGGTCGTAGGTCAGCGTCGTACCGTCGACGGCGCCAAAGATGCGGTAGACGCGGTCCTCGCTCGTCGGGCGGCGATCACCATGCGGCGCGGCGACATACTCGTAGCCGAGTGCACGCACCGGCGCGATCATCTGCTCGCCGTGGTCACCGCAGCAGCGATCGATCGACATGATCTGATGGCCGCCAAACACACCGACCGGCTTGTCCGAGGTGATCGGGCTGCCCGACAGTCGCGCGAACTGCGTGATCTGCGCGTGCTGGCCCTTGTTCAGCTTCACCGACCACGTGGCCCCCTGTGCGGCCCCTGGAATGCCGTTGCCACCGGAGATCGCCGACTGCGGGCGCATCTGCACCATCGTGTCGTCTTCCATCGCGACGATGTTCATCGACGGTCCTTGCGCGATGCTGATCGGCGGCGCAGAGCCGTCGAGCGAGTCGTAGGCGGTCACCGCGACGTAGTTCGTCGCCCACGCGCTCGTTGGTAGCAGCAGCGACGCACCGGTCGCGGCCGCCTTACCGCCGCCGTACGGCAGCATCTGGTACGCGACCACCGGCATGTCCGTCTCGATGTGGAACGCCTTGCCAATGCCGTTGCCGTTGATCTGCGCCTCGGTGCCGATCGCGGCAGGTACCGGACACGCGACGTTGCCCGTGAGTGGGCCACCCGCGGGCGCGTAGCCAAGGAAGACGATCGCGACCTGCCCCGGCATCAGACCAACGCCCGGGTCGTACGGCTGATACGACAGCGACTGCCCGCTGCCCGCGGGGATCTTCGCGAACTTCGATAGATCGATGAACGATCCGTTGAACGAGATGTTCATGTGCGCCTGGCCGCGCGACGTGTTTGCGATGAACGTCGTGAAGCACGCGTCCTGCGGCGGGCCTTGCGCCGCATCCATGTCGACGGCGTAATAGTCACACCCGATCGAGGCATGATTCTTCTCGGCCGCTTCGCATGCGGGCATGCACGCACCGTCGGAGCACGCCGTATCAGGTGCACACGCGGTGACCTTACCGTTGCAGTCGGTGACCGCTTGCTTGTCTTCGGTGCACGCCGGGCACGTACCGGTTCCGTCGTCGTCGCCCCCATTTGCGCCGTTGCGCTCGGGAGGGCCGCACGCGATCACGAACACACTCCCGAGTAGACACGTCAGTCTCATCACCGGCGGACACTACGGGTTTGCCTTACTGAACCCCAGTGACAACTTTCGGCCAGTTCTCCACGAGAGATGACATTGTGCGGCGACGTGCACATCACGTGCACCGCACGACGCGCGTCGTGCACGAACGCTATCGACGCGGCGGCGGCGGCAAGGAAACGACGTCGAGCGCACGGGCGACATCGATGATGCCGAGCTTGCCCGCAGCAGCCAGCCGGTCACGCCCGTAAATCTCGAGAACTTCGAGGGCGGCGTGCGCAGTCGCAAACCGCGCGCTCGGATCGCGGGCGAGCAGCTTTCGCATGTACGCCTCCAGCACGGGATCGATCACGACCTGTGGCGCGCGCTTCGCGAACGGCGGCGGGTCGTGATCGATCTTGGCCAGCGCGACCTCCATCGCCGTGCCCACGAACGGCGTGATGCCGGCAATCATCTCGTACATGATGATCCCGAGCGCGTAGAGATCGGCGCGGTGATCGGTGTGTTCGGCCTTCGCTTGCTCGGGCGCCATGTACTGCGGCGTTCCGACGATCATCCCCGACGCGGTCAGCCGCCCACCCTCGATAGATTCATCGGGCGCGCGCAGCACGGCGACTCCGAAGTCAACAATGCGCGCGATCTCGTCGCCGTGGTCACCGGTCAGGATCACGTTGTCGGGCTTGAGGTCGCGGTGGATGAGTCCCATCGCGTGGGCGTGGTCGAGGCCGCGCAGGATCTGCTCCAGCAACGGGATCATGCGGACGACGCGCATGGGTCCCTCGTTCATCACCTCGCCGAGGCTCGTGCCGCGCGCGTACTCCATCACGATCACCGGCTTGCCATCGGGCATCTCGCCGACATCGAGCACGCCGACGACGTTTACGTGATTGAGCTTGCTCGCGAGCAGGCCTTCTCGTCGGAACCGCTCGAGCAGTACGAGCTCGCCGGTGAGGTGGTCATGCATGACCTTGATCGCGACCTTGCGCTTGAGCTTGACGTGGTGCCCCAGCCAGACCGTCCCCATCGCGCCGGCGCCGAGCTCCTGCTCGACGACGTACGTATCGAGCACCATGCGGCCGGTGAGGTTCAAGCGGCTCTACAGTACCATCGACGGATGCTCGGCACCCTGTTGCTCAGTTGCCCGGATCAGAAGGGCATCATCGCCGCCGTCACGCAGACGCTGTTTGGTCTCGGCGCCAACATTGTCGATGCGATCCAGCACACCGACCCCGTTGCCTCGATGTTCTTCCAGCGCATCGCATTCGAATCGGACCGAGCGCGCAAAGACATCGAGGCTGCGGTCACCGAGCTCGCCCCGCGGTTCTCACTCGCCTGGATGCTCGCCTACGGTCGCCGCGAACCCCGCGTGGCACTGTTTTGCAGCAAGCAGGAGCACTGCCTCTACGACCTGCTCATCCGCTACCGCGCGGGCGAGTTTTCGTGCCACGTCGCGCTCGTGATCTCGAATCACCCGACGCTCGCCCACGTCGCAAAGCACTTCGACGTGCCGTTTCATCACATTCCGATCACCGCCGACACCAAGCCCGCCCAAGAATCCGCAACGCAGGCGCTACTCGACGACAATGGCGTGGAGCTGGTCGTCCTCGCTCGCTACATGCAGATCCTGTCGGCTGACTTCGTGACGAGATGGCCGTCGCGAATCATCAACATCCATCACTCGTTCTTGCCCGCGTTCGTCGGTGCGAATCCATACCGGCAGGCCTACGAGAAGGGCGTGAAACTGATCGGTGCCACGAGTCACTACGTGACGGCTGACCTCGACCAGGGACCGATCATCGAGCAAGCCGTCGTGCGCTGCTCACACCGCGACCATCCCGACGAGCTGGTCCGAAAAGGCAAGGACCTCGAGAAGCAGGCGTTGGCTCGCGCCGTTCGCATGCATCTCGAGGACCGGATCCTCGTCTACGCTGGCAAGACTGTCGTGTTCGACTAACTGCGCATCGCCTCCGGCGCTGCTGCGCGGCCCGGCAATCCGGACCTTGCTAGCTCTTGCGAGCGCTGACAATCTTGACGTCGGCGAACCGTACCGACGTCGGCATCTCGGGCGACAGAGCGAGCGAGCTCAGCGTTCCTTGGATGACGAGCTCGCATTGCTCTGAAGTCCCGCACGAGGCCTCGACCTTGGCGAACTCCGCCGGCGACATCTGGAGAGCCGGCAACCAACCCTGCTGGGCGGGACGCTGGATCGGAAACGCTGCCACGTTGCAAGCCGCCTCGGTCTTGCAGAGCATCCGCTGCCGCGTGACCGTCCACGTCATCCGCTGACCCTCCCACCGGCGCTTGACCTCGCGCCACGTGCCACGGCGGTCGGCGTCGTCGATCTCACGAGCGAGATCCTGCTGAGTCGCATTGGTCAGCTGCGGGCGCAGCGCAACATCACGCTCTTTGCGAGGTGGGCGCTCGCGGGTACAGCCGGCGGCACAGGCGAACATCAGGACGAAGTGGAGGGTGCGCATGGTCATGATCTCCAGGGGATTACGGGTTACCGGAGTGCGGCGAGGCGAGGTACGGGAACGTCGTCGTGAACGGCTTGTCATTCGCATTCACGCCGTCTCCGATCGCGCCGCCGTTGTTGCACGCGACCGTGAGCAGCGTGTCGGTGACGTCATCGGCGAGTGCACGTCCATTGGGGAATTGCGACTGCGCGTTTGTCTGCCCCTGCGAGATGTTGATGCGCAGCAGGTCTGCGGCGGCCGTGCCGTTGGGGGAGAGCAGACCGACGATGTCGGTGCGGCCACCCGCCGGCGTCGCCGGACAGCCCGCGTTCAGCACGAGGTTGAGCAGCTTGGGGACCTCCGGGTCGAGGATGTACGCACCGAAGTTGGCGACGTCGTCCTTCGGCGCCGCGCGGTTGTACTTGTCCTTGTCCTTGAGCGGGACGATGACCTCGTTGACGAGCGGCCAGCCGAGGCGCGACACCTGGATGTGTTTGCCGTAGTCGTCCGCGTCGCGTCCTTTGCGGAGCACGCGCACTTGCGGACGCGTCGCGTCGGCGAAGATGCCGATGACCGAGCTCTTGCCGGTCGCCGACGTCGGGCGCTGGCCGTTCTCGGAGATCTCCGCGATCGGCACCTCGAGAACGATCGACATCACGTTGACACCGTCGGTGGTCGGAGATCCGCCCACGCCGAGGAGATCGAACACGTGGAGGTCGACGAAGAACGGTTCGTCACGCGGACCGGCGAACGTCTTGGTGCCGCCGGCCGAGGTGCGAATCGCCTCGAGCGCGACGGGCTCGTAGTTCGGGAACGAGCGCTTGCCGACGTTCCAGGGCGCAACCGGCACGTTCTCGAGGACCTTCTCCTTCTTGCCGTTCTTCGTGATCTTCCACAGCGTGTACGTCTGCGTGATGTTGAGGTTCGGGCTCGCGAGCGAATCGACCGCGCCGGTGTTGTAGAGGAACGTATTGCCGTTCTTCATCGCGGTGTCGAACTCGTAGCGGTACGTGATGTCGGTCACCGCGTCGCCGTCGTTGTCGAGATTGATCTCGTAGCGCGCGTCCTCGGCGAACCGGTAGAAGTTCGGGCCAGACTGCGGCAGCAGCAGCGGCACGTAGTCCGCGACGATGGTCAGCTTCGTGCTGTCGCCCGGGCTGATGAACGCGTAGACGTCGGTGTTATCGACGAACTGGTCCTCCGCGATCATGGGGGCTTCGCGGTGGCTCGAGGCCGTCGCGGTGATCGCTGCAGCGGCGAGCGAGAGTCCGCCAACCGTGGCGTAGATAGCTTTCTTGATGGTCTTCATGTTGGCTTGTCCTTTCACTCGGCGCGGTAGATCGCGCCACCTTCGGAATCGACGACTGCGAACACGGCGGCTTCCCGCGCGGTACGCAGACCAGAGGGATCGATGATGTCGGGGGTCGCGAGCTGCTTCGCCTCGCCGCCTTTGATGACGACTGAGGTCAGCTGCCCGTGACCATCGGGGTCAACGGTCGGCATGACAGCGACACCGCCACCGGCCGTCAGCGAGACGCCGCCGAACGTGCCCATGCGCAGGTTGCTGACGACGGGCGTCGCGCTCGAGCCATCCGACGGGATTGCGAACAGCACGCCTTCGCCGGTGTCGCCGTGCGCGCGGTGATCCATCACCCACGCGACGCCGTCGGAATCGACGTGCACACCGGACGGCGACACGAGCGGCTCGCCGATCCAAACCGGCGTCGCTTCGCCGCCTGCCGTGCCGATCTTGAACAGTGCCGGCATGCCATCGCTGGTGCGGCCGGTTGCGAAGAGCGTCTTGCAGTCCGGGCCCATCGCGAGTCCGCTCGGGCGCACGATGCCGGTCGCCGCGAGATCGGCGAGCGCACCGCCACCGGACGGAATCGAAAAAATAGCGCCGCTCTCACCACCGATGTCGGCGACGAACATCGACTTGCCGTCGCACGACAGCAGCAGACCGCTCGGCGACTCGAGTGGATCACCTGCTGCCATGACCGCGGCCGTGCTCCCCGCACGAGCCGCTGTCTTGAAGACAGCAGGCAACTTCTCGGGCGACGTGTCGTACGCCGTGAAGTAAAACTCGCTGCCATCGAGGCTAGCGACCGCGTCCATCGGAGAGCTAAAGCCTCCGACCGCTACTTGTTCGACACTCTTCGGTGGATCGCTGGACAGACTACCGTCAGACGAGTGGCATGCCGTCAGCGCGAAAGGCGCCAGGCCCGCCACCAGGATTGCTTTGGCCATTCGGCCCTCCCCTGATGTTGTGTGTGTATCTACGGGGAGGGAGGCCATCCGGATCGAATGGGATCCTGGGTAGGGGAAGGGGAGCAGGTGGGGGACCAGGTTCTCGCCCCCCGAAGGGGGTAAAGTGCCGATGCTGTATGGCAAAAGTACAAGCCGACATCGATGTGCAACAGTTCGCCTACGAGGGCGGCGAGGGTGGCACCCGCCTTACCTTCCCCCGTGCCCACGCCAAGAAGGTCGAAGGCCGCGCCGGTGACGCCGGATTTGGCGCGGCAGATTGCTCGTTCGAAGCCCTCGAGGGCAGGTTTGGCTCCCTGCGCTGGGCGGCCGAAGCTGCAAGCGTTGGCAGCGCGTGGTTGAAGGATGACAGCGGCAAGTTCGACATCGCGATCGAACGCGCCGAGTTTCCACATGGCCTCTCACTCACCCGCGGCGTCGAGCACAGCGTCGAGATCGTGTCGCCCCACGTCACGTTCGCCGAGCTCCGCCTCAAGGTAACGGGCCCGTTCGGTCGCAAGTCCGTCGAGCCCGAAGTGCCACCCCGCCCATTGTCTCCCATCGTGAATCCGTACCTGCGCCAAGAGCAACTGCGGTTCCTCGACTCGCTGTCGGGTCGCATCTACCTCACGATCAAAGTCCAGCTCGACCTCCCCGTCGTCGGCAAGCGAACGCTCGACCAGCAGCTACGTGTTCCGATCCAGGAAGGTAGCCTCGACTACCGTGCTCTCGAGCAGGGCCTCGACTGGCTCGAAGGAACGTTTCTCGACATCAAGCACGAGGATCAGCGGCTCAAAGTCCAATGGAAGGTGCCGATCGTCGGTGCGGGCCACGATCTGATCACATGGGCGCTCGACAACGAAGCGTCGACGCTCGCGTCGTTCGGCCGCGTGCCCGTGCGCTCGCTCACCGATTTCCGCATCGGCTCGGGCAAGCCATCTGCTTCGTCGTCGAGCGAGAAGCGCGATGGCGTGCTCCAGGCGTTCTCGCTCGAGGCGATCGACATCGCGCTGTCGCTGCTCGCACCCCGGCACCTCGAGGTCGGTGCCGGCACGATCATGTTTGGCGGCGATGACCAGCCCGGCATGGTGGACCTCAAGGTCCAGGGAGCCTTGCGCGATCGCGGCGGTGGAAAGATCACCGGCACGGTCGGCAGCGTCGACACCACGATCAAAGATCTGAAGATCGGCGGCTCGATGCTGTCGGCGGATCGACTGCACTTTGACGGGATCGACACGCTCGAGGTGATGTTCGACGGCTTCACACCCGTCGGCGTCATGCTCGTCGTTCACCGTGTCACCGCGACGAACCTCGCGATCAAGCTCGGGGCGCAGCCTAAGGTCGACGAGCCGGCCCCACCATCGCCTCCGGCTTCACCCACAGGTCGAACTCCTCGCCTGTGACAAAGCCGAGCGCGAGCGCTGCCTCGCGCAGCGTCGTACCGTCGGCGTGCGCCCGCTTCGCGACCTTCGCTGCCTTGTCGTAGCCGATGTGCGGTGCCAGCGCGGTCACGAGCATCAGGCTGCCCGCGACCTTCCTGGCTAGCTCGGCTCGATCAGGCTCGATGCCGCGCGCGCAGTGCTCGTCGAACGATTCGCACACGTCGCCGATCAGCTCGACCGATTGCATGACGGCGTGAATGATCAGCGGTTTGTAGACATTGAGCTCGAAGTTTCCGCTGGCACCGGCGATGCCGATCGCGACATCGTTGCCGAACACCTGCGTGCACACCATCGTCATCGCTTCGCACTGCGTCGGGTTGACCTTGCCCGGCATGATCGAGCTGCCCGGCTCGTTCTCCGGAATTATCAACTCACCGATGCCGCTGCGCGGTCCGCTCGCGAGCCACCGCACGTCGTTCGCGATCTTGATCAGGCTCGCCGCGAGCATACGCAGCGCTCCATGCAATCCGAGCAACGCGTCGTGCGATGCGAGCGCCTGGAACTTGTTCGGTGCGGTCACGAACCCGCGCCCGGTCAACGCGGCGATCTGCTGGGCAGCACGCACCGCAAAGTCAGGGTGCGAGTTGAGTCCCGTGCCCACGGCGGTACCTCCGAGCGCGAGCTCGTGGATCGGGCCGAGCGCGCGACGGATGGCGTCCAGACCATGATCGAGCTGCGCGACCCAACCCGACATCTCCTGGCCGAGCGTCAGTGGCGTCGCATCCTGCAGGTGGGTGCGGCCGATCTTGATGATGTTGGCGAACTGACGCGCCTTGGCGTCCAGCGTTCCGCGTAGACCTGCGACCGCCAGGAGTAGATGCTCTTCGACGCGAGCGATCACCGAGATGTGCATCGCTGTCGGCATGACGTCGTTCGACGATTGCGACAGGTTCACGTGATCGTTGGGGTGCACGGGACTCTTGCCACCACGCGATCCACCCGCGAGCTCGTTCGCGCGTCCCGCGATCACCTCGTTGACGTTCATGTTCGTCTGCGTGCCGCTG
>JAYVWH010000353.1:0-2170 GCA_043786265.1 Kofleriaceae bacterium
GGCAGTCGGTGATTCCGCCGGGCGAGCTGGCGGTCGGCGGCCATCCCGTGATCGGCGCGATGCTGTCGCCCACGCAGATTCGCTGCACCAGCCTGCACACCCATACGATCGGTGGCGTGACGCAGACGGTGTGCACGGCATGGACCCAGTACACCGAGCTGCTCGCGCTCGATACCGCACGCCTGAGCTTGTCGGGCACCGCGGTCCACGTCTCCACCGGGATCGGGGCTGGTCCCGCCACGCGTGTTCCGTACCTGTCGAACGGAACCGTCACCGCACCACCCGTCAGCTGGGACGGCGGCGACGGCTGGCTCTGATCAGATCTCGGTCCAGTCCTGGTCGTCGTCGATGGTCGTGAAGTTCACGGTCTCCATCTGCTGGTGCGACGGCAAGTCTCCGGCTCCCGGAGGACCGGAATGCGGCCTTCAGATGAAGAAGTGACCGAGCACGGCCATCGACAAGGCGGCGAGGGCGGCAGCGATCGTACCGGCCCCGATACGGGCGGTCGGCAGGGTTACTCGTTGGGGCACGAGGGTGACTTTCCCTTTTTGCCGAGAAAGATCAAGTTCCCCACAGCATCATCTCAAAACTCTAACTTCACGTTTGATTACATTGAGTTGTAACGCAAATCGAGTGCCAACAATCCGGATCACGGAGTTGCCCCGAGGCGCGCGCTCAGGACCCTCGAGCCTGCTTGATCAGGCGCAGGTACGATGCCTGTGCGCGGACCGCGAGGTCGAGCAGCTCGGTGATCAGGAACTGCGGCGGCGGGCCGCCGATCGTGTGGGCGTAGATCAAGTTCACGGCCCGCTGCTTCACCAGGATCGGGATCACGACGACATCGACCGGCTCGGGATTGGTGCCGAGCGCGGCCCATAGCTTCGCCTCGACGGGCTTGGCCGACGATGGCGATGGGCCGACGAATGCCTCGCCCGCATCGTGCGCGGACTGCAGCGACGACGCCCCGCCGAGCGGCAGCGACAGCTCCTCGATCGGAGTCGTGACCTCTGCAGGAGGAGCGATCCAGCCGCGCCATCCGAGCGCGTTGCCATCCCGGATCAGAAACACCACCAGCGCATCGCACCGGCCCTTGGCGTAGTCGACAAACACGTCGGCGATCTGCTCGCGATGGGTCGCGGTATCGATCAGCTCGCACGCCGCGCTGTACGACAGCGCATGCGGGACCGTCGAGCCGGAGGTCAGCTGCTGGGAGCTCCGGCGGCGACGGGGCTCGAGCGTGAACGCGGGCGGCATCACGATGCCCTGCGCGGGCTGCTGACGGCGGCGATCGTCCTTCGTCGGCTCCGCCTCGCTGCCTGGACGAGCCGATCGCACGAACCGCGCCCGCCGCGGCGTCCCGAACAGCCGCTCGAGATAGTAGAGCGCGCGCAGCTCGGGGACGACGTACGGAACGATCGCCGCGCCGAGCTGCTGGGCGAGGTGGTCGAGCGCCCCGGTGTCGGTGGGGTCGACCATGGCCACCGCGATCGAGTCCTTGGTCTCACCGAGATAGGCGAGCGGGATCGCGCGCTGGCGGTGCGCCTCGTCGGAGCCGAGCTTCTCGAGCAGGTCCGGGTCCGCCTCGTCGAGCAGCGACGGCGTGGCCATCGGATATCCGCTGAGCTCGGCGAGGTACGAGGATAGCTGCTCGAGGTCGATGAAGCCGAGCTCGACGAGGTTGGTACCGAGGCGACCGCCATACAGCACCTGATTGCGGAGCGCGCCTTCGAGCTGCGAGAGCCCGATCGCGGCGTTGCGCAGGAGCAGCGTGCCGAGCTTCATGCCGGATCAGTCTACTACGCGTAGCGGGTAGGATCGGGCACGCCGGCCTCGGCGAACCCCTTCTTGCGCAGTGCGCACGCATCGCAGCGACCGCACGCGACGTCGTCTACCGGGTCGTAGCAGGAGTGCGTGATGCTGTAGTCGACGCCGAGCCGCTGGCCGAGGCCGATGATCTGCGCCTTGGTCAGCTCGATCAGCGGCGCGTGGATGTGGAAGCCGCCACCGCGCGTCGCCACCTGCGCGAGCGCCTCGAAGGCGCGCACGAACTCGGGCCGGCAATCGGGGTAACCACTGGCATCGAGCACGTTGACACCGAGGAACACGTCGCGGGCCCCGAGGGTCTCCGCCCACGCCAGCGCGAGCGACAGCAGCACCGTATTGCGTGCGG
>JAYVWH010000354.1:0-3165 GCA_043786265.1 Kofleriaceae bacterium
GCCTTCGCGCCGAGCGTCGCCGTGCCCGTGAGATTCACCGAGCCACCGGGAACGCCGACCTTGCCCTCGACAGCGACCGGCACGCTGGCCGTGCCGACACCGAGCTCGAGACCGAAGAGCAGATTCGCCTCGCTGACCTTCATGCGCGAGCCACCCGCGAGCGACAGCGTGACGCCGTTGGCGACGAGCTTCGCGGTCGTGCCCGCACCGAGGCGGATCGTCGAGCCGTTCTCGATCTTGCCTGCACCGGCGGGGAGCGGCTCCCACTTCGTCGAGCCGGGATGCTGGATCTCTGCTTTTTTGCCGGTGACCTCGATCATCCCGTCGACCGCGGCCACGGCCGCATCGACCTCGGCCACAACCGCGTCCACCGGAGCATCCGCGACGCCCGCGTCTTGAACGACCACCGCACCGATATCGAGATCGGTGAACACGTTGCCGAGCTCGAGATCGACCACCGAGCCGGTCAGCGACGTGACCTGCGCCGTACCGAGCAGCAGCTCGACGGAGTTCTTGCCGCCGTTGCGCGCCGCGATCCGAACCGCGCCGTGTTTATCGAGCTTGACGTCACCGAGGTCGAGGCCGTACTGGCCGGCGCCGCGTAGCTCGATCTGACCGAGCTCGACATTGATGTTCGCGCTGCCACCTTTGCCGCCAAAGCGCAGCACGGTGTACTTGTCCATCTTGATCAGGGCGGCGCCGCCGAGCTTGAGCTCGGCGTTACCATCGGCCGTGCGCGCTGCATCGCCGATGTAATACTTCGTCCCGACGGGGGCGTCGCCCCACGCTGCCGTTCCCTCTTCGCGCTCGACGGGCCCCTCCGCCTTCGTGAGCTCGGCGATGTGCCGCTTCTTGTGGCAGCCCCACGCGAGCAGGGCAACGAGCGCCACGCCGAGTACGCCTAATCGGCGCAGCGGGCTTCGCATCTCACTACTGGAGATCAATGTTCTTGATCGCAACACCGTTGGTTTCGATCGTGACATCGAGCTCCTGGGTCTTTCGGCCCGGTGCACTGACCTTGATCTTGTACGTGCCCGGCGCCAGGTTGACCTGGAACGTCCCGTCGGCAGCCGACTCGGCCTTCGCGCCACCCGGCTCGACCGTGATCGTCGCGCCCTGGACCAGCTTGCCACCCGGCAGCGAGCGAACGACGCCGCGGAGCTCGCCCGGCGGCAGCTCGGGATCGAGCGTGATCGCCGGCACCGCGTTGGCGCCCTTGGCGAGCTGCGGAACCGTGGCTTTGCCCGGCTTCATGCCACCGACCTCGACGGCGACCACGGCGGCCGTCTCGTCGATGGTCTCCTTGCCCTCGAGCGTGTCGCCGATGCGGACGCCCTTGAACGAGTACTCGCCCGCGTTGCCCGTGACTTGCGGCTCGACCTGCGAGTTTTTGAGGGTCAAGAGGACCTTCGCGCCGACGACCGGCTTGCCCGCGTTGTCGATCACGGTGCCATTGATCTCGACGGTGATCGGGACCTTGACCGCGGGGCAGTCGGGCGGGCTGCGCTTGGCGCAGTCCTTCTCGACGAACATCTTCTTGACGCGGGCGGGACCGCCGAAGCGGGCCGCAATACCGAGGCCGCCCGTGACGATCGGCTCGTACGGGATCAGCGCGATGTTGTTGTCCATGACCTGGGCAAGGTTGATGCCCGGGACCTTGGCGGCCTCGACGAACACGAAGGCCGAGATCGAATCGTTGATGTGGAAGCCGCCGGTGATGCCACCGCGGAACGTGAGCTTGCCGCGCGGCAGCTCTGCGCGCTTGACCGCAGTACCGGTCGCGTCGGGCGGGCCGCCGAGGAATGCATCGAGCGATCCCTCCGCAGCAACCCACGCCTTGTCACCGGCCGGCAGGCGCAGCTGCGCCGCCGCGAACAGCGCGTGGTAGTCGGACACGCCGAGCGAGACGCGATCCTGGAGCGACAAGCGCTCCGGCTCGTCCACACTCTTGGCGCTGTTATCGAGACGGAAGCCGCCCGAGAACGACAGGAGGCCGGGACCGGCGGGCAGCGACACGAGGCCGCGCACGTCGACCGAGATCGCCGAAGCGGCGACCGAAGGAGCGTCCTTGCCCGGCACCCAGACACCGAGCTGACCGCCAAAGGCGATCGACCCGGTGCTCTTGGCGGCGCGAATGATCAGCTTTGGATCGCCGACGTAGCCATCGTCGCCCGAAGGCTGGACGCCCCAGTGGCGGTCGTAGCGACCGTCGAGCGTGAGCCCGATCGAGATGTTCGCCGTCGCACCGAAGGCGACCGCAATGTCACCGATGGCGCGGTTGAACTTGTGGTCAGGGCCGAGCAGTCCCGTGCGGCGGCCGAGGCCGCTCAGCGCCGAGACCTGGACGGCGCCCTTGGGCAGCGTCTCGGCCGTGGGGGCATGCATGCCACCCGGCATCGCCCCGTAAGCGATGGCTTGTGATGGCGCAACACCTTCATCCGGCGGCAGTGCCGCCTCGGTGACGTCAGCCCCTTGGGCTGCCGCCATCAGCGAAACCATCGAAACGGACAGAAACGATGCAAGTGCGAGTCCCCACCGGCGGCGCATTGCCGAAATAGTATCGGTGGGGGTACCCGATTTCAATTCCAGCACCAGGAATTACCCGATTTCCTTGCGGGTCTGTTCAATAGCGCAGCCAGCGAAAGAGCTCTCGGACCGTGGGGCGCTTGCCGTACATCAGGATGCCGACCCGGTAGATCTTCGCCGCCATGCGCGCGACCAGTACCGTCGACAGGGCCAGAATCGCGAGCGAGATGCCCACCTGGGTCAGCGACGCTCCACCCAGGAAGTAGCGCATCGGCATCAGGATCGGCGACCAGAACGGCACCATGGTCATCACCGTGGCGGTCTGCCCGCGGGGATCGTTCGTGACCGCGATGATCGCGAGCATGGCGATCATCAGCAGAAACGAGATTGGCAGCTGAGCCTGCTGGCTGTCCTGGTCAGACGAGACCATCGCGCCTACTGCGGCGTACATGGCGCTGTAGAACAGGTAGCCCAGGACGAAGCAGATGACGGCCACGCCGAGCTGAGTCATCGTGAGCGACGGCAGGAACCCGCCGGCCTTGGGGCTCGCACCGACGAGGCGAAGGATCGCGTTCTCGTTCTTGAAGACAATCGTCCCCATGACGACCCAGATCGCGATCTGGGTCAGACCCGCGAGCC
>JAYVWH010000355.1:0-4167 GCA_043786265.1 Kofleriaceae bacterium
AGTCGGCGACGGATCAGCGCGGTCTCAACATCGCGAAGAACGTGCGTGATGCAGGTCTCAAGGAGAAGCTGGCCGAGTCGGCCGACAACGCTGTCAAGAAGGCAGTCGCGGCGGCCACGGCCGAGGCGGACATCCGCGTGATGTTCCTCGTCGACAAGTCGGGCTCCATGCAGGGCGCGATCGAGACGAGCAAGGACGTCCTCGGCAAGATGCTGGCCGGTTTCCCCCTCGACAAGCTGCACGTCGCAACGTTCGACACGATGGGGCAGGTCCTCAAGCCGAAGGCGGCGTCGAGCGTGGCTGTGAAGCACATGCTCGCGCCGATCAAGGCGGACGGCGGTACGATTCACGCAGCAGCAGTGCAGGCGATGCACCGCGACGGCGTGCGCGTGCCGGCGGAGGCAAAGCTGATCGTGATCGTCGTCGGCGACGAGGCCGGTGAGGCGGGTGCGACGTTCGCGAATGCGTTCGGCACGCTCGGCTACACGGTGTCGGCACTCGCGATGATCGTCGCAGGTACGCGTGGCGGCACGACCGTTCGTGACGCAGCGCGCACGCTGGCGGTCCCGTTCAGCGAGGTCACGGCAGCACAGTTCGACGACCCGTATCACGTCACGCGCGTGCTGCGGGCACTGCTCGAGGCACCGGTCTCGGCAGCGGTCCCGACGCCGGGTCTCGTCGAGAAGGTCATGAAGACCAAGCTGCTCGAGGTCGTCTGAGTGGACTACAAGGCCTTCCTGTCCAAGGTCCAAGACCTGGAGCTGCCGTACTTCGGTGGCTCTCGCGTCAACACCAAGGATCGGCGGCTACGGGTCGAAGCTGAAGAACCACTCGCGCCCGGCTGGTATCGCTTCAAGATCGACGGTCGCAATGCGGAGCCCAAGCGGCCCGCCAAGACTGGCGACTTGAGCGCGCTACCAGCCGTGCGCGGGCATTTTGTTTCCGGGTGGGTTGTCGTCGATGGACGACAGCTCCACCGCATCGCATTACCGCCGGACGACGAGCCGGCGCCACTGTCACGCGTCGTTGCGCGCCGGTGGTACTCGGGCGATGTGCTCTTTGACAGCACTGAATTCGAAGATGATGCCGAGCTCACCGCGCGGCGCGCGCTCGAGGAGCGCCAGGCGCTCGGTGACACCAAGGGCGTCGTTCCATCGCTACGCGCTGCGTTCAGCTTCGCCGTGGGGATGGAGGTCGCGGCGGAGCTGAACATCGCGATCACGCCACGCGAGCTGACCAGCAACGTGCTGGCGATCGCCGAGCGCGGGCGTGAGGCGGTGGTCGAGATGTTCCAGCAGATCCTGGCCCAGCGCCGTCGCGAGGCCGAGGAGGCTCAGCGGCGCATCGAGGAGGCGGAGCACCGCGAGCGGCTCGCGACGACCACCCGCGGCGCACGCGCCGTCGATCGACATCGCGATCCCGTGCGGCGCGCGGACGAGGTCCTCGAGAAGGCGGGGGTGCGCATGCTCTCGGCTCGGCGCATGTCGTCGAACACGCAGCTCGACGTCGTCTACGATGTCGATGGCAACCGCATCATGTCGCTCGTCGATATTGCCTCGTTTCAGGTGCTCGATCCGGGCATCTGTCTGTCCGGCGCGCACCGCGTGCTCACGCTGGATGCAATGCCGTCGGTCGTGCGCGAGGCAGTCGAAGAGGATCACCTCAACATCACGAGACATTGAGACCACGATGAAGGGCGACAAGCGCGAAGTCTGTTTTCTCGTCGGCAAGGGCGAGGCGATCCTGTGGGCAGACGCGAGCGACAGCCCGGCGGCGCTACCCGACTCGCGCGCACGCTGGGAAGCGATCTGGAAGTTTCGTGACGAGATCGAAGTCATCGCGCACAGCCATCCGATGGGCCCCTCGGCGTTCTCCGCCGAGGACAACTCGACGATGGAAGCGCTCGATAGCGCGCTCGGCAAGGGTGGAGTGCGACCAAACTTGCGTTACATGGTCGTCGCGCCGCGCATCACGATCGCGCGTGAGGGCACGACGACCACTGAAGTAGTTCCCGAGCCGTGGTGGGCCGCATTGCTGCGGCTCGCGAGCGGCCTGCCGAGAGAGAAAGAGAAAGAGAAAGAGAAAGAGAAGGAAGGTGTGTAATGGCGATCCTCAACATCACGTACCAGGGCCAGTCGGCTGACTACGACCTCACGGTCGATTTCGCGACGACGGATGCGGACATCCGCCGCATCGCGGTCGAGATCGTGCGCTCGGGCGGCGCGCGTGGTCTCCATCTGCCCAACCTGCCGCAGACCGCGTTTGTCTCGTTCGTCGTCGACCGCCTGACGGGTCCCGCCGGCGAGCAGCGCATCTACCTGCGCCCGAAGGTACCGTTCGGTGCGGGCAATGCCCGTGGCTAAACGGATCCTCCTGTGTGGCATCGGCGCACTCGGCTCGACGGCTCTGCAATACCTGCGGAGCCTCGAGGCCGAGCTGCGCCTTGTCGATTTTGATCGCGTCGAGAGCAAGAACCTCGCGGCGCAGTGGTTCGTCAAGCAGTCGATCGGCAAGAACAAGGCTGAAGCGGCGCGCCTGCAGCTCGCGAACTTCTACGGCGTGAAGTCCGAAGCGATGGGCGTGCGCCTCGGCGCGCACAACGCAGCGCAGCTGCTCGCGGACTGTGCGCTCGCGGTGGATTGCTTCGACAACGCCGACAGCCGTATCGCGCTGTCTGATGCGTCGCGCGCGGCCAACGTTCCGCTCGTGCACGCGGCGCTTGCCGCCGACGGAACGTTCGGTATGGTGCGCTGGGACGAGCGGTTCACGCCGGATCGCGAGGACAGCGAAGGCCAGGCGACCTGCGAGGGCGGGGAGCACTTGCCGATGATCGGTGTCGTCGGCGCGACGCTTGCGCGCACGATCCAGGACTTCATCGCGCGCGACGCACGTCACGACTACCTGATCTCGATGTCGGGCGTCATGAGAACGACCTGACTGATCACCCGCCCACGCAACCAAACGAGCGCGAGGGGAGGGCGCGGGGCACGGCGGCGCGCATCATATGCCAGCCGAGCCCGGTGGGCGAGGCAACTACTTGAAATGTATAGATGTTTTAGGGCGGTCGCGACGAGGGCAGAAAAATTGTCCCGTGGGATCAGCCGGGCGACCGTCGAGGGATGAGCCGAGCCTCGATCTGGATCGCGCTGGTGGCGTTGTGCGTAGTTGCGGGTCACGCGAGCGCGGGGGTGAACGAGATCAAAGCGTTCAGCTTCGAGCCCGATGCGAGCACGACCCGCGTGATCGTACGCAGCTCTGCCTCACCGACGTTCACCGTCTACAAGCTCGAGAAGCCTACGCGCGTCGTGATCGATGTCCCGAACGCGCGGCTCTCGGCGGCGCTACTCGGCCAGGACAGCGCCGCCGCAGTGGTGTCGAACACGTGGGCGGTCAGCTCGATCACTGCGCATCAGCTCGAAGACGGTGGACCACAGGTTCGTGTGGTGATCACGCTCGCGCGGCCGGGACGCTACGATGTCAAGACGGATGGGAACGCGTTCGTGGTCAGCGTCACCGCGCGCGATGCAGCTCCACCGGTCAAGCTCGACAACGACGATGCGCAGCGCGCCCTCGCTGCGGCGCAGGCAGAGGCCGAGCGACTGCGCAAGGTCGCCGCGGATGCCGAGAAGAACGCAGGCAACGCGCGTACCGCAGAGTCTCGCGCGGCCCGCGATGAAGCGACGCGCGCCCGCGCTGCTGCAACCGCGGCAGAGCAGGAGCTCGCCCGCACGAAAGCCGAGCTCGAGCGTCTCAAGTCCGATGCGGCATCGCGTGACTCGGTCGCGAGGACGGCACGCGACGACGTGCAGAAGGCGAAGGCGGAGGCGGTGGCTGCGCGCCAATCGGCGGCGACCGAGCGCGATGCGGCGGCGCGCGCGAAGGCGGAGCTCGAAGCGGTGCGTCTCGCGGCGGCTCGCGACCGCGAGGCTGCTGCGCGGACGCAGACGGAGCAGAAGGCAGCCGCGAAGGAGCTCGCCGCGGCTGCGCGCGCGAAGTCCGATGCAGACGCAGCGCGTGCAGCGGCTGCGAAGGAGCTCGAGGTTGCAACGCGGACGAAGGCGGAGGCCGAGGCGGCGCGTCAGGCGGCCGCAAAGACGAAGGTCGATCAGCGTGCGGCGGCGAAGGACATCGAAGCGTCGAACCGCGCAAAGGCGGAGGCCGACGCCG
>JAYVWH010000356.1:0-3977 GCA_043786265.1 Kofleriaceae bacterium
ATCATCAGACGGACAGCTGGCCCTTCGCTGCCTGGAGAGCCGCCGCCCGCGTCCGATCGATGAACTCGTCGGCGACCGCGAGGTAGCTGCGCGTGCCGGGGCAGCGCTGGTCGTACAGCATGACCGGCTTGCCGTGGCTCGGTGCCTCCGAAAGGCGCACGTTGCGCGGCACCGTGGTCGCGAGGACCTTGTCACCGAAGTGCTTGAGGACCTCGGCCTTGACCTGGTTGGCCAGGTTCATGCGGCCGTCGAACATGGTGAACAGCACGCCATCGACGGTGAGGTGCGGGTTGTACGCGGCCTTCACGGTCTCGATCGTGGCGGTCAGCGCCGACAACCCCTCGAGCGCGAAGTACTCGGCCTGCATCGGCACCACGACGCCATCCGCGGCGACGAGTGCATTGAGCGTGAGCATGCCCAGCGACGGCGGGCAGTCGATGAGGACGTACTCGTAGTTCGGCGACACGTTCGCGAGGCAGTTGGCCAGGTAGCGCTCGCGATGCTCGGCGTTGATCAGCTCGATCTCCGCACCGACGAGGTCCGTCGTTGCCGGTGCGAGGAACAGGGTAGGGATGTCTGTCGGCCTGATCACCTCTTCCAGCGTGCACTCACCGACGAGCGCGTCGTAGACCGTGGCCTCGACCTTGTCGCGTGGATAGCCGACACCACTGGACGCGTTGCCTTGAGGATCGAAATCGACCAGCAGCACGCGATAACCGCGCGAGGCGATCGAAGCGGCGAGATTGATCGACGTCGTCGTCTTGCCGACGCCGCCCTTTTGATTCGCCACAGCAACGATGCGGGACATGAGGCTCGGTAACACGCAGCTATGACGATTCAAAAATTTGGACCCGCAGGAGTACTCGGCGTACCTTGTACTCAGATGTGGGACATGTGGGCATGTCCTCGAAGGAGATTCTATGTCGTCTGGAATTCCGCGTGTTTATACGTCATTTGCCGAGTTCGAGCGCGAGGAGCTGCGTCGGTTGGATTCTCTCCATACGTCGGTTGACGACATGGTCGAAGAGCGGTTCGCCGAGGACGTCGACTTCGGTCAGAGCGATGCGCCGCGCAAGCGTGGCCGTCCCCGCAAGAACCCCCAGTAGTTCGTTTCCCGGGCGTCGATTCATGGGGGCATGGAACCGACGCCCGATCGGCAAGATCACTGACTACCCTTCGATGTTGTAGTCCTTGAGCTTTTTGTACAGCGTCGACCGATCGATCTCGAGGATCGCGGCAGCTTGCGCCTTGTTACCGCCGGTCGCGGCGAGCGCGGCGAGGATGCCGTCCTTCTCGAGATCACGCAGCGACCGCGCCTTGACGGGTGCGCTCGTTGTGACTTCGATCGACTCCGCGCCGCCTCCGGCGCCGCTGCGCGGACCAGCGTCCCTTGCGATCCGTGGTGACGACACCGGCAACGGGGGCGGCGTCACCAGCTCCGCCTGCGAGATCGACGAGCCCAGCGGCGGCGTCGGCGGGGAGTTGCGCGTGCGAGCCGGCGCACTACCAGCGGCGGCCGCGTGGAGCTGCGGTGGCAGATCATCGGCCATGATCAGCTCTCGATCACCGAGAACGATCGCGCGCTCGACCGCATTGCGCAGCTCGCGCACGTTGCCCGGCCACGCGTAGCGCGTCATCGCGTTGATCGCCTCGGCAGAGAACCCGATGATGCGGCGCGCTGCCTGCTGTCGGTAGCGTGCGAGGAAATGTTCAGCGAGCAGCGGCACGTCGTCGAGGCGCTCGCGTAGCGGCGGCACGTCGATCGCGATCACGCTGAGCCGGTAATAGAGGTCCTCGCGAAACGTGCCGCGCTTGACCATGTCCTGAAGATCGCGGTTCGTCGCCGCGACGACACGGACGTCGACCTCGATCGACTTTTGACCGCCAACACGCTCGAAACGACGCTCCTCGAGCACGCGCAGAAATTTCGTCTGCAGTCCGAGCGGCAGCTCGCCGACCTCGTCGAGAAATAACGTCCCGCGGTCGGCCATCTCGAACCGGCCGGATTTCTTTTCAGTCGCGCCAGTGAACGCGCCCTTCTCGTGGCCGAACAGCTCACTCTCGATCAGCGACTCGGTGAGTGCCGCGCAGTTGACCGCGACGCAGGGGCCCTTCGCACGCCGGCTTGCGCCGTGAATCGCACGCGCGACCATCTCCTTACCGGCGCCGGACTCACCGCCGAGCAAGATCGTCGCGTCGCTCGGGCCCACGCGCTTGACGAAATCGAGCACGCGCTGCGCGGCGGCCGAGCGGCCGATGAAGCCGGCGTCGCCACCGGTGCCGTAGAGCTGCTCTTCGAGCGCGTCCGCCTTGCGTGACAGCTGCTCGCGCGCATCGGCGCCGACCCAGGCGGCACCCGTGAGGTGTGCGAGACACCCGACGGCAAGCGTGTCCGCCTCTTCCCACGCGTCGCCTTTGCGATCGATCCACAGCACGGCGACGACATCGTCGGCGCCACCGTGCACGGGCGCCGCGATCAGCGCCCGTCCGCCTGACTCGGCGGTCACGACTCGGCGCTGCTGCGTGACCTTGTCCATGATCTCCTGCGGCACCTGCAGCTGCGACGTCTCGCCCGCTGCGATCGACGCAGCCACCGGAGCTGGTCGCTTGCCGACGGCGAGAACGAATGCGCGATGCGCCTCGAGCGCCGTGCGTCCTGCATCGCATGCCGCGCGTGCGACTGCGTCGCGACCGGCCGCGCTCTCGGCGCGCAAGCGATCTCCGAGCTGTGCGATGGCCGCGAGGTGCCGCTTCGCGCGGTCGTGCCGCCCGGTCAGCGCGAGCAGCTGCATGCTCGAGACCTCCATCGTGACGTGGCTCGACGCACGCGTCAGCGCGACGCCATCGACCGGCAGATACGCGAGCTTGGTTGCACCGATGACCAGCTCGTCGCCAGACTCGAGCCGATGCTGTCCGACTACTTCGGTGCCATTGATCAGCGTGCGCTTCTCGGGCACGTAGTTGAGCGCCCCGTCGCGCATGTCGAACAGGCCGTGGGTGCGTGACACCGTTGGGTCGGTGAGCTGCACGAGGCAGCCCTCCTCGCGCCCGACCTTGCCGCCGCGCAGCGGGAGCTCGAACTCGCGGCCCAGGTCGGGACCCTCGACGACAACGAGGCGCGCGAGCGACATGCGGCCATCTTAGCTCGGACGGCAACTCGGATCTGTGCGCCGCGCGCTTTGTGGACCGCGCATCGCGCGCGCATCGGTAAAGGGCGATGCGCGGTTTTCGGTGTAGCTTGTCCTCGATGATGCGTCTCGTCGTTCTGGTTTGCATCCTTTCGCTGGCGGCCTGCGGCGGCAAGAAGGCCTCGACGACGACCACCGGGTCAGGTTCCGATCACGGGCCGGTCCTCACGAAGAAGATGTCGGTGTCGTGGGGCATCACGTCAGAGGCGACCTCCGCCGAAATCTTCCTGCAGACGACGGACGAGACCGGCCATCAGGTGAGCCACTCGATCGGCACGTTCAAGGGCACCTGCTCCGCGGTCACACCAGCTCCCGAGATGAAGGCGTTGATCGCCGTGCGGTGCAAGGACGGCGCGACCGGCACGGAGCTGGACGCGGTGGTGCAAGGCAACATCATCATCGTCGTGAAGATGCGGATCGACGACGGCGTGACGCCGGATCCGATGGCACGCGAGGAGGTCATGCGCGTGACGCTGCCGGCCGATGCCTCGATTACCGCGGAGTAGTCTCTGCTCGATGGTCTGCGCCCCCGGATGGGTGCGGATGTGCGCTGACAGGCTGCGAACCAACGTTGTCAGCTCTTGTTTGCGAGAGCATCCCGCGTGATCGCGCGGGCACACGTCGACTGAATGCGTGTCATTCACGATTCCTCGTCGAGGAATCGTGAATCGTGCGCGCTGCCGACGAACACCCACATCGTGGCCCTGTGTCCCCACACCGGAACTTGCAGACCCGGATATGCACTCCTTAGCGTGGAGGCTGGATGGTCATGCGGGCATTCCTTCTCAC
>JAYVWH010000357.1:0-4230 GCA_043786265.1 Kofleriaceae bacterium
CATCGCCTTCACCGTGATGCGCGCGACTTGCTCCGCGGTCATCATCGACTTGTTCGCGATCCAGCTGTAGTCGCCCGCGCCGGCCATCGAGTGAAACGCCGTCTTCGTGCCGCCGGGCGAGATGCAGGTCACCGACAGCGGGCTGCCCCTGTGCTCGACGTGCAGCGCCTCGGTGAAGTTGCGTACGAACGCCTTGCTCGACGTATAGAGCGCCTGGTTAGGCACGCTCTGGTATGCGGCGATCGATCCGATGTTGACCAGGTACGCGCGGCCCGCGTTGCCGCGGCGATGCTCCACCATGCACCGCGACAGCTCGACCAGGGACGTGATGTTGAGCTGGAGCAGCTCGGCCTCGCGCTCGACCTCGATGCTGCCGAACGGGCGGAAGTAACCGAAGCCGGCGTTGTTGATCAGGATATCGATCGGCCCGCGTGCGGTCGCTTCGCGCCACAGCGCAGCGGTGCTGCCAGGGCGCCCGAGATCCGCGGTCACGACCTCGGCGTTGCCGCACGCTGTCGCAATTTGTTCCAGTTGCGTCCGCCGACGGGCGGCGAGCACGAGGCTCACGCCACGGCCGGAGAGCTCGCGCGCAATCGCGGCACCGATCCCGCTCGACGCTCCGGTGATCAGCGCGCGCTTGCCCTGTAAGTCGGACATGAGGCAACGGTAGCATCTGCGCTATAACCATCGCGTGCGGACTGCAATCTTGTGCATGGTGTTGGTTGTCGCTGCGTGTGGGCCGTCCTCGCAGGAGATTGCCACGGCGAAGACGGCTCGATATCAGGGCAGCCGAACCGAGCTGTATTCCATTGCCAAGCAAGTCACGGCGGACGACTACAGGATCGGCGAGGAGGATCCGCCGAACTTCCGGTTTGCGACGCAGCCGCAGTGGTACAGCCCCGAGGGTGGTCGGCAGTCGAACGGCGCCGGCGACTTCGTGAACCTCGATGATCGAAGCGTACAGCTGATGCTCGTCGTCGAGATCGTCGAGCTCCTCGACCGCGACCAGAACGAATGGGGCGTGACGGTTGCGCCGATCACGTTCCAGCACATCAACGGGAGCCCGAAGCCTCGCCTGCTCGCGCCCGACGATCCGAACCTGCCGCCGTGGATCCTGGGGCGTGTTGACTCGTTGGTCCTGGACATCCACAAGCACGCCAAGGGCATGCTCATCCGCTAGGCGCTTGGCAGCGCACCAGCCTCGGGTGTACGACTCGAGGCATGCGGAATCTCGTGTTCTCGGTTGCGACTCTCACCGCACTGGCGCTGTGCGCTTGCGGCGCGTCTTCCAAGGAAGTCGCGATGGCAAAGACGGCGCGCTATCAGGGCGACAAATTGGTGATGTTCGCGGACGCCAAGGCCGCCGTCGAGAGCAAGTACAAGGTCTCGAAGTCGGACGAGACAACACTCGGGCTCCAGACCGAGCCGCGCTGGTTCACGCCCGAAGGCCTCGCCGGCAACGATAGCGGCGACGTCAGCATGCTCCCCGACAAGAGCATCAACTTCGCGATGGTCGTGCAGATGTTCCCCGACGGTGACGCGTACATCGCGAAGGTCACGCCGGTGATGTCTCGCTACAACAAGGGCATCCCGAAGCCGGAGCAGATCAAGGAAGGCGATGCGAGCCTCCCGGGCTGGGTCGAGGACAAGACCAACTCGCTCGCGCTCGATGTCCACAAGGCGCTCGCGAAGTACGAGCTGAAGACGGTCCCCGGCCAGGCTCCGCCGCCTTCACCCGCAGCAGCGACTGCTGCACCCGCGGGCTCCGCCGCACCTGCGCCTGCTCCGTGAGCGCAAGGACCGGCTCTGCCGGCCCGCGCAGCGGCGCCGAAGGCGATGCGGAGTCGATCGCACGGACCCGGTCTGGCGAACGGACGTTCCCGACGCCCGGTAACGCGATCGTCCGCGAGCTCATCATCGACAGCGACGAGCGCGTCGGCGAGGGTGGCTTCCTCGCACTCCGCCGGCTGCGCCTGCGCAACCGTCGCGTCGACGGCAGCGTATCGGCGCAGTACGTATGCGATGGCGTCGTGCGGCCGTACGGCCAGGACGCGGTAGTCGTCGCGGTCTATGCGCGGACCTCACGCGGGGTCGAGGTGCTCGTGCGTGACGGGCTTCGGCCGATCGTCGCGATCGCCCGCGAATCCAGCCGCGCGCCGATGCCGGAAGCCCCCATCGACGCGTTCTTCACCGAGCTCGTCGCCGGCATCGTCGAGGACGCCGACAAGGGTGAAGCCGGGCTGCGCCAGCGGGCGGCCCACGAGGTCGAGGAAGAGGCGGGCTTCGCCGTGGCACCGGCGGACATCACGCTCCTCGGCGCAGGCCTGTTGCCGTCGCCGGGCTGCCTGGTCGAGAAGTTCTACTTCGCCGCCGCCGAGGTCGATCCGGCTGTCCAGCAGGCGCTCGCCGGTGACGGCTCGCCGATGGAGGAGGGGGCGCGCACCCGCTGGTTGCCGCTCGCCGACGCGATCGCGGACTGTCGTGCGGGCCGCCTCACGGATCTCAAGACGGAGCTGGGCCTGGTTCGATTGCGCGATCATCTTCACGTCGTATGATCGAGCATGCGCACCTCGCTCGTCTCGCTCGTGATCTTCCTGGCAGCGTGCCCGGCGCAACCACCGCCCAAGCTGCGCCGACGCCTACGCTTACGCCCACGCAGGATCAACACAGCCGAACTCTGGGGTTAGGACTCGTCGGTGCCCGGCGCTGATGCGCGGTCGGCATCCTTGCCATCCTGCTTCGCGTATTCGTCGAGCTTGCGGTAGAGCGTCTTGCGATCGAGGCCCAGGCGCTGCGCGGCGCGCGTCTTGTTGCCGCCCTCGTCTTCGAGCACGCGCTCGATGAACTCGCGCTCGAGCTCGGCCAGCGTCATGCGGCGCGCGACCGCGGCACCGAGGAAGTCAGCCGCGCGTCGCTCGCGCACCTGCGACGGCAGGTCGTCCTCGGCGATCAGCTCGCCTTGGCACAGCGCGACGCCGCGCTCGAGCACGTTCATCAGCTCGCGCACGTTGCCGGGCCAGTGATACGCGAGCAGCAGGTGCTGTGCCTCGGGCGACAAGCGCATCCGGCGCGGCGGGTTTTGCTTCGCGCCGAGCGTCGCGAGGATGTGCTCTGCGAGCGGAACGATGTCCTCGGGCCGCGACCGTAGCGACGGCAAGTCGAGGTGGATCACGTTGAGGCGATAGTAGAGGTCCTCGCGGAAGCTGCCGTCGGTCAGCATCTCCTCGAGCTTTCTGTTCGTTGCAGCGACGACGCGCACGTCGACCCGCGTGGTCTTCGTCGCGCCGAGCGGCCGGACTTCGTGCTCCTGGAGGACGCGAAGCAGCTTGGCCTGCAGCGGTAGTGCGAGCTCGCCGATCTCGTCGAGAAAGATCGTGCCGCCGTCCGCTTCGATGAACAGCCCCGGCTTGTCCGCGCGCGCGTCGGTGAACGCGCCCTTCTTGTGCCCGAATAGCTCGCTCTCGATCAGGCCCTCGGGAACGGCTGCGAGGTTCACGCCGACGAACGCTGCGGGGGCGCGCGAGGAGTTGTAGTGGATCGCGCGCGCGATCAGCTCCTTGCCGGTCCCCGACTCGCCGGTGACCAGCACGCTCGCGGTCGATGTCGCGATGCGCTGGACCAGCGACACGACGTCACGCATCGACTGGCTCTTCGCGATGATGCTGCCGAGCCCGTAGTTGCTCTCGACCTCACGCTGCAGCCGCGCGACCTTGGTACGGAGCGATCGCTCGCCGAGTGCCTTGTCGGCAACGAGCAGTAGCTCCTCGATCTCGAACGGCTTGGTGATGTAGTCGTAGGCGCCGAGCTTGACCGCGCGGATCGCGGTGTCGATCGAGCCAAACGCGGTGATCATCACGACGTGCGGCGGCTCGGGAATCGCCATGACGCCGCGGATCAGATCGAAGCCGTCCATCTCGGGCATGCGCAGGTCGGTGACGATGAGATCGAACCGCGCGCTGCGCGCGATCTCGAGCCCGACAGCCGCGCTGCCGGCGGACTGCACGGTGAAGCCGGCATCGGCCAGCTCCTCGGTGAGCAGCTCGCGCATGGCCGCGTCATCTTCGACGACGAGGATCGAGGCACTACGGTCGGCCATGCGCAGCTATCCTACTGGAAGACGCAGCGGCCCGTCGACGTCTGGCAGCTCAGGCGGTACCACGGCCCCGAAATCGGCAGGCTCGATGGATCGGTCGGGCACTGGTCGTCGGTCGTGCACTTCTGGATGCAGAA
>JAYVWH010000358.1:0-4633 GCA_043786265.1 Kofleriaceae bacterium
GCGCGCACGGAGGACGCTCGACGAGGCGCAGCGGCACTGCCTCGTGACGAAGGCGCTGAACGCGCCGGTCGAAGTGATCGCGACGATCACACCGAGCGCACGGCGGGCTGGGTGAGCGCCCACGACACGTCGCGTGTAACATGACGCGCGATGCGCTGGCTGGCCGTGGTGTGGCTGTGCGGCGTGGGATGCCGCACAACGACGCCTGCGCTCGACCAGGCCGATCTCGTTCTCGATCATGCGCGCGTGTTCACCGGATGTAGTTCTGCGCGCAAGCGCGGCACTGATGCGCGCACGCGCGCGGCACTCTTGCATCGCATTCCCCCCCGGACCGTTAACCACTCAAGATCACGTGGTTCGAGTGATGGAATGCACTGTGCACAATGGGTCGAGCACATGCAGACAACCCTCGGTCAACTGGTCAGCGAGCTCGTCGATTCCTACGAGAAGACGTACAACGACACCGAGCTGGCAGTGGTCGCCGCCAGCGTGACGCTCGAGGAGATGTTCGAGAACCACGTGGCCCGCCGGACTCGCCAGGAACACACCGTTCGGATCCGCCGCCATCGCTGAGCGATCCGGGCACGATTCTCGCTGTGTGGATCGGCAATGACGCGCTCCGCTCGTATCCTCGTGGTCGCAGACGAGGTAACTGCCCGCACTTCGATGGTCGATTCGCTCCGCACCGAAGGGTACGAAGTCGAAACCGCCTCCGACGCGGCGGGCGCGCGGGTCCAAGGGGACACATTTTCGCCACATGTGGTGGTCGTGGATTTCGAGATGCGCGGGGCCACGGGTGTCGAGCTCGTCCAGGCCCTACGCATCTCGGAAGAACCTCCTGCGGTCATCGTCGTCACCGGTGCTGAAGGGACGTCAGCCGCTGTTCGGGCGATGCGCGCAGGCGCCGCCGACTTCCTGACACAGCCGCTCCATCTTGATGCACTCGCGCTCGTGATCGAACGCGTCCTTGAACGCGCCACGCTCGAGCGCGACAACCGCCTGTTGCGTGCACGGCTGCGCGACCGCGTCGCGCCAAATAACATCATCGGAAGCACGAGCGGGATGCTGCGTGTGTTCACAGCCGTCGATCAGCTCGCGCCGCACAAGACGAACGTCTTGCTCAGTGGCGAGCCGGGCACCGGGAAAGACCTGCTCGCGAACGCACTCCACATGCGCTCGCCCCGCTCGACCGGCGCATTCACCAAGCTCCACGGCGCGCTGATCACCCGCGCGCTGCTCACCTCGCTGACGACCGGCAGCACGCTGTTCGTCACCGATGTCGCGGAGATGTCGGCGGCCCAGCAGGTCACGCTGCTGACGTTCTTGCAGCGCAACGAGATCGACGTTCGCGTGATCGCGTCCTCCTCGGTCAACATCGCCGACGAGGTACAGGCCGGCCGCTTCGACGCGGCGCTGTTTGCCCGGCTCGCCGCTGCGACGATCGATGTTGCGCCGCTACGCGATCGCAAGAACGACATCGCCTCGCTCGCGAAGTTCTTTGTCGATCGCACGGCCAAGGACCAGAACAAGCGCATCGACCGGATCGCACCGACGGCGATGGCCGCGCTCGTGGCCTACGACTGGCCGGGTAACGTGCGCGAGCTCGAGAACGTGCTCGACCAGGCCGCGACGCTCGCGACCGGCACCTCGATCGAGTCGCATCACCTGCCGTCGACGGTGCGCCCGACGGTGTCGTCCGGCATGCCCTTGATTCCGGGCTCGCGCCTCGAGGACCTCGAGCGCTACGCGATCCTCGAGACGCTGAAGCTCACGAACGGTTCGACGTCGAAGGCTGCCGAGATGCTCGGCATCAGCGTGCGTACGATCCAGTACCGGCTGCAGGAGTACAACACCACCTCGCGCGCGCAGCAGCACCAGGACGACCCCACGATCTCCGCGGGCGCCGCCGCCGCGAAATAATTATCGCTTGAGATGGCTGCGGGCTGCGTCTGCGATCGGCCCTGCCACGCAGATCCGATTCGATGCGTGCACGATCGTGTCACACGACACGATGCCGGCGGCGCCCGCAGTCATCAGCTCGTCGAGCACGTTGTCGGCGAACACCGCGTGAATCGCGACGCATAGCGGCGCTGCGATGCCCGCTGCGCGTAGCTGGCGGGTCGCTTCGATCATCGTCTTGCCGGTCGACACGATGTCGTCGATCAGCACTGGCGTGTGGCCGTTGATCCCGCCCTGGGGTGGTGACGAGGCAAGTCCCGGCTCTGCCGGGGCGCGCAGCAACGCGCTAGCGTTGCGCAGATCGATCGACACATCGCGATCGCCACGGCGCGTCTTCTCGAGAATCACAAAGGGTGCACCGCAGGTCTCCGCGATCGCACGGACCCACTGCACGCTCTCGGCATCGGGGCCGATCAGGTAGGGCTGTTTGATCTCGCTCTGGATCCAGCTCGCGATCGCGGGTGCCGACCGCGCGATCGTCGTCGGGATCGTATAGAGCCCCTCGAGCGTGCTGTGGCGATGCAGGTGCGGATCGACGGTGACGAGCCAGTCGACCGTGCTGGACACCATGCGCGCGAAGTAGCGCGACGTGATGCCCTCGCCGGGCTTGAACTCGATGTCCTGCCGCATGAACGCCAGGTACGGCGCAACCAGGCCCACTGCGTGGGCACCGCGATCGCGGGCGTTGGCGGCAAGGAACGCAGCAGTCAGGAACTGCTCGGCCGGGTCGGGGTACAGACTGCCGACGAGGATCGCGTCGTGCCCCGCGAGGCTGCGCTCGATGCGGACGTAGAGCTCGCCATCGGGGAACCGGCGGACCTCGGGAACGACGAGGTCACACGCGAGCTCATGCGCGAGCAACTCGGCCTGGGCCGAGCCACCGGGCATGGCGATGACGACTGCCATCGCGAGAGAGTAGCAGCTACACGCCTTTGAGCGGTGTCAGGCGGAGCAGAACTGGAATGACCTTGCCGCTCGTCACGATCGCGTTGTGCTCGTACTGCGAGCGAATGTAGAGCAGCTTCGAGCGCTTCTCGCGCTTCGTGAAATCTCCGTAAGAGGCCGGCATCTTCTCGCGCGCGACCGCGAACTTGTACTTCTTGACGAAGCTCGACGAGCTCTCTGCCGTGCCCGCCCCGACGACGACGAGCTTGTGTGCATCGGCGCGCTTGCCCTCTGCGATGAACTCGTCGAACGCCGACTGACCGGCGTACATCGCGTCGAGCAGGATGATCTGCGAGATCAGCTTGTGATCGACCCACTGCATGATCGTGCGAAATGCACCCGAGTGCCCCATCACGATGACCGGCCCGTCGGGCAGCACGATGTTCGCGCGCGACACAGCTTTGCGGAGGTCCTTGAGCGAGGGCCAGTTGACGCCCTCTTCGTTGCTCGCTGGCGCGTCGGGAACGATGAACAGCGCGTTCTGACGGCTCGTCTTGAACTGCTTGGCGAGGTTGTGGTCCTTCCACGCACCGTCGGCATCGGTCCAGTACCCGTGCACGTAGACGACCGTGCCGGCGGTCTCGCGGTCATAGCCCGGCGGTGCCCAGACGTGGACCGCGCCCGCCGCGGTCTTGATCCGCCAGTGCTTGCCACCGGCGACCGTGTCTTCCTTCTTCTCGAGCGCGGGCGCCAGCTTTCGCTGGCCAGCCCCGGGGGAGTCGTCCTCTTTCGTCTGCGCAGCCGCGGTCTTCTTCTTCGCCAGAGCAGGCGAGACGGTCAGAGCGAGTGCGAGCGCGACGATGAGTGACTTCATGGTTTCTTGGTGCTTGGCGCCGTGATCATCAGGTGCACGTGCTTCTCGTTATCGGGGTATCCGTAGCGAAACGGCAACTTTCGGCGCGGCTGCTTCTCCCACATCTCGACCATCTGATCGTTGACGCCGGGGGCCGCCTCTTCGAGAAACGCGCCTTTGTACGTGCCGTAGGTCGTCTGCACGAAGCCGGCCTTTCGCGCCGCCTTGGGCTCGATGCCGGTCGAGTCCGACACCATCCAGGTCATGTTCGCGAGCAAGTAATCGCGGATCCCGAAGAAGCCACTGTTCCAGATCAGGTAGCTCGCCGCCTTCGTCATCGCGGCGATCTTGCCCTTGGCGAGGAGGTACTTCTCGAGCGGGCTGCCCTTGAAGCCCTTGTCGCCGAGGTTCCACGCGAAGTGGCGGTGGACGATCAGCGGCGCCTTCGGATCGCCGGTCTTGCGGAACGTCAGCTCCATGTGGCTGTACGCCTCGCTGAAATCCGTATCGACCCAGCTCGGCCGCTTCTTCTTCGCCTTTTTGGGGGCGAGCGCGTCGATGTCGGTCTGCGTCATGTAGTGAATGGAGCCGTCGTCGTCGAGCGTGAAGTACTTCAGCGACACCGGCTCGAAGCCGTGCGCGGTCATGCCCGCCATGTGGAACGACAGCTGGCCGGGGATGCCGCCGACCTCGAGCTTGCGCATGTTCTCGCTCGTCGAATCGTGGAGCTGAAGCAGGCCGCTCACGCTCGCGCGGAAGTCGGACAGCGCCTGCTTGAGCGCCGCCTTCTTCGTCAGCTTGGGCACGCGAGTGGGATCGCCTGCGTGCTCGAGCGAGATCGTCGTGATGTCGCGCGCGTCGGGATAGGTCGTCAGCGCGCCGAGCAGGTCACCGCCGCCGAACGGATAGACGACCGTCGTCGGCAGGTCCTTGGGA
>JAYVWH010000359.1:0-5227 GCA_043786265.1 Kofleriaceae bacterium
CAGCAGCGGCGGCGGCCGAGCCGCTGTCGAGATACCCGAGCGAGCCGAGCGTCGTGATCACCGAGCGGACTTCGTTCGCGCTCGGCTTGAGACCGAGCTCTTCCTCGGCCCACTTCACGATGCCGGCGACATCACGCTCGCCATCCATGGCGCAGGCGAGCGAGTACTCGACCTCGTAGAACCGAAACAGCTGACCGCTGTCGGGGTCGGCGACATCGATGAAGCGCGAACCGCCGTCGTCCTCTTCGATCGGTTCGGCGACAAGGTCTTGACGAAATCGCGGCCGCTCGAGAGTCTGCATGAAATCTATCCGCCTTTTCGCAACTCGGTCAGCACGAGCTTCGCGACAGCCTTCAGTGTATCGAACACGCCGACACCCTTCGGAGCCACGGCCTCGAACGCGGGAACCTTGGTCGGGTTCAGCGCTTCTTCGAGCTCTGCGATCGGGATCGCGTTGGGCAAGTCGCGCTTGTTGTACTGAACCACGTAGGGGAGCTTGTCGAGGTCGTACCCCTGCTCCTGGAGATTCTGGCGCAGGTTCTCGAGCGACTCGATGTTCGCTTCCATGCGCTCCATCTGCGAATCGCCGACGTACACCACGCCGTCGACACCCTTCAGGATCAGCTTCCGAGAGGCGTCGTAGAACACCTGGCCCGGCACCGTGTAGAGGTGAAAGCGGGTCTTGAAGCCGCGGATCTCGCCGAGCGAGAGCGGCAAGAAGTCGAAGAACAAGGTGCGCTCGGTCTCGGTCGCGAGCGAGATCATCTTGCCTTTCGCTTCAGGGTTGGTCTTCTGGTAGATGTAGTGAAGATTCGCTGTCTTCCCGCACAAGCCGGGGCCGTAGTAGACGATCTTGCAGTTGATCTCGCGCGAGCTGTAGTTGATGAAACTCATGACGCGCGCCTAATCGTTGAACAGGTTGTCGATGTCGTCGTCGGTGATCTCCGAGAACACCGAGGGCGCGTTGCCCGAGGCGCTCTTCTTGACGAGTACCTCGAGAACATTCACAAGCTCCGCGGTCGCCTTGCGAACGCGAAGTCGGACCAGACCGAGCGACGATCGCTCGTCGAACAGCACCACCATGATCACGCGTTGCGCGACGATCGAGATGTGAACGTTCGTCTTCTCGCCCTCGTGGAACTGGCCGGCAAATTCCTTCTCTGCCAGCAACGACGCGATCGCGCCGGTCGCGGCCACGTTGCCTGCCGTCAGCGACGACAACGAGGTGATGTCGAGTTGCTCGACCTCACCCGCGTGTGCGAACGCTTGACCGTTCTTGTCGATGACGAGCACCGCCCTGCAATTTGCGTCCCGGTGAAGGACTTCGCAGATATGGTTAATCTGCGTAAGCTCCTCCTCGTACATGACGAGCTGTTGGATCATCGAGGCCTTGGCTCCTTCGTCGTGTCGCCCTGAAAGAGGGCTCCCCGCCGTCGGGCCAAGGTAGCAACCCCCCTGAATTCGTTCAACTCCGGGGGGGCCAAAACTACGGGTCGCTACATGGTTGCGCGCCCGGCCAGCGCACGCGCAATCGTCGCCTGGTCGCTGTACTCCAGCTCCCCACCCACCGGCAGGCCCGTCGCGATGCGAGAGACTTTGACGCCGAGGGGCTTGAGGACCCGCGCGATATACATCGCGGTCGCCTCGCCATCCACGTTGGGGCTGGTCGCGATAATGACCTCACGGACACTCCCGTCGAGGCGACGGACCAGCTCGGCGACGCGGATGTCATCGGGGCCGAGGCCCTCGAGCGGCGAAAGCAGGCCGTGAAGCACATGGTAGCGGCCGCGGAAGTGCCCGCCGCGGTCGATCGCGATCAGGTCCGAAGGCGAGGCAACGACGCAGATCGTTTCGGGCTCTCGCCGCGTGTCGGCGCACAGGATGCACGGATCGGCCTCGGTCATGTTCATGCAGACCGAGCACAGCCGGATCTTGTCGGTGACGTCTGTCAGCGCCTGCGCGAGGTCGAGCACCTGCTGCCGGTTGCCGCGCACCAGATGGAACGCGAGCCGGGTCGCCGTCTTCTCACCGATACCGGGGAGGCGAGACAGCTCCTGGACCAGGCGCCGGATCGGGTCAGCCACAGCGGATCAGAACAGCCCGGGCATCCCCGGGAGACCGCCACCGCCAAGGCCGCCCATCACGGACGACATCTTCTCTTTGCTGACCTCGCGAACCTTCGTCCCTGCCGCGTTGATGGCCGCCGTGATCAGGTCTTCGAGCATGCCGACGTCGTTGGGGTCGACGACCGACTTGTCGATCTTGACGCGGACGACTTCGAACTGGCCGTTGACCGTCGCGGTCACCATGCCGCCCCCCGCAGCGCCGTCGCACTGGACTTGAGCGATCTCTTCCTGGACCTTGCTGACGTCGGCCTGGAGTTTTTGCGCCTGCTTCATCAGCGCGTTGAGGTCGGGCATCTTGGGATTAGACATCGGTCTTGATCTCCTTGATCGCGGCTCCAAAGGTCTGGAGCACGTGCTTCATGATCGGATGCTCGCGCGCTTCTTTCTCGCGCTTGCTCCGCTCGACGTACTTGCTCTCCCGCGTCGACTCGACGATCGAGCGCGACTGCAGAGTCTTGGATTCGGCGGCGTCGAGCATCCGTACGCTCACCTTGACCTTGTGGCCGAGATCCGCAAGCAGCAGGCGGATCTCCTCGACATTGCGGGTCTCGATCGCGTTCTCGCCGGCCCACCGGCTGTCGTCATCCGGAGCGAAGCCGAGGTCGAGCTCGGTCGAAGTCCACTTGAGCACGCGGGCGAACTCGTAGTAACCGCGCAGCGAGATCTTGCGCTGCTCCTCGAGGTAGTCGATGACGCGGCTCCAGGCCGACAACGCCTCGGCCGCCGTCTGCGGCAGCGGGATCGGCTGCGGGCCACTGCCGGTCGCGACGGCGTCCGCCTTGGGAACAGCGCCGCTGGGCTGCATCGAGACCGGGGCGCTCTTGGGCGCGGCGGATTCGACCCGCTCGGGACCACTATCGAGCGACTCCACGCCGTCTTCGGCGCCGCTTCGCGGTCCAGCAAAGCCGGCTCGTTCGATCACGCTCGTGTGCGATGGCGCGGCGACGGGTGCACTCTGCGCTGTGTAGGAGCCCCCCGCTGCGCGCGGTGCATCGTCGGCGCGAACACCCGAGCGGCCCTTCGGCGGCGCGGCAGGTGCCGCGGGCGCGGGCGACGGACGCGAGCCACCACCGCCACCACCCGACGGCGACGAACGCGAGCCACCCTTACCGGCAACGCGCGCCTCGAGATCGCCGAGGCGATCGATCAGGTCACCGAGCGGAACGAGCGGCTCGATCGTGGCGACATCGATCAACGCGCAATCGAGCACGAGGCGCGGCTGTAGCGTCTTGCCGAGCTCGTCGCAGCACCGCAGCATGCGGTCGAACATCTGTGCGACGCGCGAGCGATCGATCGACTTGGCCTCGGCGACCAGCTCCGCGCGCTCCTCATCAGACGCATCGATCAGCTCGCTGCGATCGGGCGCGACCTGCAGAACGGCGAGGTCTCGAAGGTAGCGCACGATCGCGCGTGCGAGCTGTACTTCGTCGACGCCACGCTCGATCGCGGACTCGACCGCGCCGAGCGCGGCACCGGCATCACCGGTCGCGAGCGCGGTCACAAGGGTACGCGTGAGAGAACGATCCGCGACGCCGAGAACTTCGGCAACGTGGGCCTCGGTGATCGTGGCATCGCCGACGTAGGAGATGATCTGGTCGCACAGTGACAGCGCATCGCGCACGCTGCCGCCGGACTCGCGCACGATCAGGCTGACCGCGCCGGCCTCGACCTTGAGCTTCTCCTTCTTGAAGATCGCTGTGAGGTGCTGCGCGAGGCGCGATGCCGGTACGAGCTTGAAGTCGTAGCGCTGGCAGCGCGACAGGATCGTGTTTGGTAGCTTGTGCGGCTCGGTCGTGGCGAGCACGAACGTGACGTGCGGCGGCGGCTCCTCTAGCGTCTTGAGGAGTGCGTTGAACGCCTCCGTCGTGAGCATGTGAACTTCGTCGATGACGTAGACCTTCTTGCGCAGCGCCGCCGGCTGGTAGCGCACGGCCTCGGTCAATTCGCGGATCGCATCGATGCCGCGATTGCTCGCGCCGTCCATCTCCTGGTAGTCGACCGCGCTGCCATTGGCGAGCGACACGCACGCGCCGCACTTTCCGCACGGCTCGGACGTGGGGCCCTTCTCGCAGTTGAGCGCCTTGCCGACGATGCGCGCAACCGTGGTCTTGCCGCATCCGCGCGGGCCACAGAACAGAAACGCGTGGTGAACGCGGTCGCTCGCAAATGCGTTGGCCAGCGTCCGCGTGACGTGCTCTTGCCCGACGACTTCGGAGAAGGTCGCCGGCCGATATTTACGAGCAAGAACGAGGTAGGACACGCGCGAGGACTATACCCGCTCGGTCCGTCGCTACAACGCCAAGCTCTCGCAGATCTTCTTGGCCTGCAGCAGGACCTTGTCGCGGAGATCTCCGAGCGCCGCTTGGTCCTTGTAGAGCGAGCCGTGACACATGAGCCGCTTGCCGCCGTACGTCAGCACGTAGCGATACGCGAGCACGCCCGCTTGATCCGTGCCCTCGATGTAGCAGGCCGCGCCGCGTTGACGGTTGAGCGTGACCTTCATCGCGCCCTTGTCCTCGACATACTTCCGGTACTGATCGCAGTCCATCGGCGCGGACGCGTCTTCGTAGCCGTAGCGCACTGCGAACACGCGAGTGTCGTCGGTGCTCGGAACTTTGACGACGAGCGAGAACGTCCCCGCCTCGCCCATGTCTCGCTCCCAGTTCGGCTCGAGCTCGAGCTTGATCGCGGCGATGTCGGCCGCCGGCTTCACGTACGCGCGCGTTGGCGGCACCTTGACGGCGCCGACCGCAGTCGTCGACGGCGAGCTTCCCTTCACAGGCGTTCCGGTCGCGGCTCCGGCCCCCGCGTTCGTGGCTGCGGTTCCCGCTCCAGTCGCTGCGGTTCCCGTCGCTGTGGTTCCCGTTGCCGTCCCCGTTGCCGTCCCCGTTGCCGTTCCCGTCCCCGTTCCCGTTCCCGTTCCCGTTGCCGTTCCCGTTCCCATTCCCGTTTCCGCCGCTCCCGTTGCTGACGTTCCTGTCGTGGTTCCAGCCGCGGTCCCCACAGCGTTAGCCGCGGATCCGAGAGCGCTGCCGATCGCCGCCGACCCCGCCGCGGCATTGGACGCAACCGGCGGAATCGCCGGCTCACCGACGCCGGCC
>JAYVWH010000360.1:0-8632 GCA_043786265.1 Kofleriaceae bacterium
TTCCGTTCGCGCATCGCGACGCGACACTGCTCTCGCTCGGTGAGCGCAGCTATCCTGTTGTCGTGCATCAGCGTGCCGTCGAGGGTGATCTACTGAGGACATATCTCGCGGACGCGACGAAGGTCGTCGTCGTCAGTGACCACAACGTCGCGCGCCACTGGAAGACGGCGGCGGTGTCCGAGCTGCACGGCGCCGAGCTCGTTACCATCGAGCCCGGCGAGGCGAGCAAGTCGATCGCTCAGTACGGCGAGCTCTGCGAGACCCTCGTCGCGCGCGGGCTCGATCGTGGCTCGGTGCTCGTCGCGCTCGGCGGCGGTGTGGTTGGTGATCTGACCGGCTTTGTCGCGGCGACACTGTTTCGCGGCATCCCGGTGATCCAGCTGCCGACGACGCTCGTCGCGATGACCGACGCCGCGATCGGCGGCAAGACCGCGGTCGATCTCGTGGCCGGCAAGAACCTCGCGGGTGCGTTCTGGCAGCCGAAGCTGGTCGCCTGTGGCCTCGACATGCTCGCGACGTTGCCGGGTCGCGAACGCCGTGCCGGGTTCGGCGAGCTGTGGAAATACGCGCTGCTCGACGGAGAGCATCTGTGGGGCCTCGTCGATTCATGCGCGGCATGGGCTGCGGGCGATGACGGTCAGCCGCCCCCGCCGGCGCTGGGTGAAGTGATCGAGCGCTCGATCGCCTACAAGGCAGCGACGGTGGGCCGCGACGAGCGGGAGCTGACCGGCCACCGGGCCCTGCTCAATCTTGGCCATACCCTCGGGCACGCCATCGAAACGGCTACAGGGCTGCATCACGGCGAGGCCGTCGGTCTGGGCCTGGTCGCCGCGTGCCGGGTCTCGGTGTACCTCGCAGGGGCCCGGCCGGCCCTCGAGGGCGAAGTGGTGGCTGCCTTGCGCCGCACCGGCTTACCGGCGGAGCTGGACCCCTACCTGACCGACGACGTCCTCGACCGTGTTCGCGTCGACAAGAAGCGGATCGGTGACAAAGTGCGGTTTATTGCCGTTCGGGAGGTGGGGGCGTGTGATCCGGTCGAGATAAGTGTCACCGAGCTGCGAAGAATTTTGCGTCCTGTTCGTGTGGCTTGATACGATTTTTATTGGAGGAAGCTCATGCGTCTCGCGTCCCTCATGTCTGCTCTTGTTCTCTTCGGGTGTGCCAATCAAGGCGATGAGGGCATGATCGTTCTCAATAACACCGCCGTCGCTGGGAGTACCTGCGAGCTGACTGGCGCCGCCGGCCAGCCGTTCCTCTCCCACGGCGAGATCTATGCCCTGTCGAACAAGGGCTACACGCTCACGCCGCTCATCCAGAGCCGCGTGACCGCCGCGGCCATGGGGTCGGGCTCGACGTCGAATCCGCTGCAGAAGACGATCGCGCTGCGCGGTGCCGACGTATCGCTGACGCTCAAGGCGGTCAGCGTCGAGACCAATGGCAGCTTTGCGGTGACGAACCCCGAGTCGAACCTCGGCGACTTCAGCGTGCTGTTCTCGGGCTCGCTGCCTCCCGACGGAACGGTCAACGTGGGCTTCGAGATCATCACGCCAGCGATCATGCGCAACATCCTCCAGATGGCGGGCGTGACTGCTTCGCAGAAGCTCAATGCCGAGGTGCTCGCCGAGGTCACCATCAAGGGCACGCTTGGTGGCAATGACATCTCCGCCAGCCCGTTCTTCTTCCCGGTCTCGGTGTGTACCGACTGCGTCGTCAACGTAGTGGGTGCATGCCCGGCAACGGTGGTGGCCCGCACGGGCAACGCGTGCAACATCTATCAGGACGGCGTCGTGGATTGCTGCACCGGGGCCAACGGCCTCGTGTGTCCCGCGCCCATGATGTGATCCGCGCTTTATCCACAGCTCTACTGGCGTGGGCCCTGTTATTCCTAGTACCTTGAACGTCGAGGGCACCCTTGTTCGCTGAAACGCTCAAGAAAGTCGTCGACAATGTCGATGGCGGCATCGCCGCGCTGGTCATGGGTCTCGACGGAATCCCCGTCGACACGTATGTCCGCCAGGCCGACCGCTGCGACGTCACCACCGTCGGGATGGAGTTCTCCTTCATCCTCAGCCAGGTCAAGAAGGCGGGGGAGAGCTTGCAGGTCGGCGGGCTCGAGGAGCTGGTCGTGAAGGCGCAGCGCCTCTTCTTGATCTGCCGGATGATCTCGCCGCAGTACTTCCTCGGGATCGTACTCACCCCCGAGGGGAACTTCGGCAAGGCACGGTACCTTGCTCGACTCGCGACGCCTGCACTGGTCGCTCAGCTCTAGTGGCTGCAGCACGGCGCCCGCGAGGTAGCCGCCGGCCGCTGCGGCAGCGCACTGTCCGCCCGACGAAGGCGGCTCGCACCCGCGGTCCGATCAAGATCGCCGTGCTTCACGGTCCGAACTTGAATTTGCTCGGTACGCGCGAAGTCGACGTCTACGGCTCGACGACGCTGGCCGAGATCGAAGCCGAGCTGACGCGGCGCGCGATGGCTCGCGGGGTCGAGCTCCGGTCGGCCCAGACCAACTTCGAAGGCGAGCTCGTCGCGTTGATCCAGCTTGCCCGCAACTGGGCCGACGCGATCGTCATGAACGGCGGGGCGTATACCCATACGTCGTATGCGATCCGCGATGCGATCGTCGCAGTCGGCCTCCCGACGGTTGAGGTTCACATCTCCAACATCCACGCGCGTGAAGAGTTTCGCGCGCATTCGGTGACGGCGGCCGCCTGCATCGGCGTGATTACGGGCCTGGGCGCAAATAGCTATTACCTTGGACTGGACGCCGCCCTCTCCCACGTGGAAGCTACGAGGCGCTCTCATGGCCAAGCAGGGAAAAGGCAGCAGAAACACGGCAGACGTAAGCGCACCAAGTGACGAGCACGAGCTCGTCACGATGGCGCGCGGGCTTGCCGAGATCGTGTCGGCGCACGGGCTCAGCGAGCTGATCGTCGACACCAAGGAGACAACGCTGACGCTCCGGCGCGGCCCGTTGGGCGTGCCGATGCAGATGCAGATGCCGATGATGCAGATGCCGTCGGCCCCTGCAATGGCGGGTGCGTCCGCCGGTGCGGCTGCGGCTGCGGCGGTGGCCGCAGTTGTCGACGACAAGTCGCACGTCGTCACGTCGCCGTTCGTCGGCACGTTCTATCGCAAGCCGAACCCGGACTCGCCGAACTACGTCGCGCTCAACGAGAAGGTCGACAAGGGCAGCGTCCTCTGCATCGTCGAGGCGATGAAGCTGATGAACGAGATCGAGTCCGATATCGCGGGCACGATCGTCGGTATTCTCGTCGAGGATGGGGCGGCGGTGGAGTATGGCCAACCGCTCTTCAAGATCGCGACCTAGCGATGTTCAAGAAAGTCCTGATCGCCAACCGCGGCGAGATCGCGTTGCGCGTGATCCGCGCCTGTCGCGAAATGGGTCTCAAGACGGTCGCCGTGCACTCGACCGCCGATGCCGAAGCGCTCCACGTCAAGTTCGCAGACGAGGCGGTTTGCATCGGGCCGCCGGCGTCGCGCGACAGCTACCTCAAGGTTCCGCAGATCATCTCGGCCGCCGAGGTCACCGGTGCCGACGCCGTGCATCCCGGCTACGGCTTTCTGTCGGAGAACGCCGAGTTCGCGGAGGTCTGCAAGCGCTGCGGCCTGACATGGATCGGGCCGTCGCCCGAGTGTATGCGTCTGATGGGCGACAAGATCCGCGCGCGCGCCGCGATGGCGGAAGCGGGCGTGCCGATGCTGCCGGGCTCGGCGGGAATCCACGACGAGATCACGCTGCTCGAGAGCGCGGAGCGGATCGGCTTTCCGATCATTCTCAAGGCGAGCGCAGGCGGCGGTGGTCGCGGCATGAAGATCGTCCACGAGAAGGAGAAGCTCCTCGAGGCGTGGTCGATGGGACGAACCGAGGCGCAGGCGGCGTTTGGCAATTCCGAGATGTTCATGGAGCGGTACTGCGAGCGGCCGCGCCACATCGAGATCCAGGTCGTCGGGGACAAGCACGGTCACTACACCCACCTCGGCGAGCGCGAGTGTTCGATCCAGCGCCGTCACCAGAAGGTGATCGAGGAGGCGCCGAGCGCGGCGCTGCCCGAGGCGACGCGCGTGAAGATGCAGCAGGCCGCGGTGAAGGCGATCGCCTCGATCGGCTACACCAACGTCGGCACGCTCGAGTTCTTGCTCGACACCGACGGCAGCTTCTACTTCATGGAGATGAACACGCGCCTCCAGGTCGAGCACCCGGTCACCGAGCTGGTGCACGGCGTCGATCTCGTGCGCGAGCAGCTGCGAATCGCGGCCGGTGAACCGCTCTCGGACTCGGTCATGGGCCAGCCCGATCAGGTCCGCAAGCCGCGCGGTCACGCGATCGAGCTACGCATCAACGCGGAGGACCCGAACAATTTCGCGCCGTGGCCGGGCAAGATCACCGCGCTGCACATGCCGGGTGGTCTCGGTGTGCGTGTAGATACGCACGTGTATGCAGGCTACACGGTGCCGCCGAACTACGACTCGATGATCGCCAAGGTCATTGTCCACGACGTCGACCGCGGTGCGGCCATTCGTCGCGCACGTCGCTGTCTCGACGAGATGGTTATTGAAGGGCCACGCACCAACATCCCGTTCTTGCGCCGGATCGTGAACCACCCCGAGTTCATCCGCGGCGAGTTCGACACTGGCTTCGTCGCGCGTCTGTTGGCCGAGCGCGCGTCAGCTGCATGACGTTTCGCGCCGGTCGTCAATTCGTGGCGTCTCGCCGCGGTGATCCAGTGTGTGCATCCCGCTGCGCAAGCGGTGGAGTTTACACGGGCTTTTCCTTGACCACTCCGCCGCGGGCGCCGTACTCTGTTGCAGATGCGCGGGGCATACTGGCGTGTGCCTGATGTGACGCATCCCACCGGGAGGCAGTAACGACTCGTGGCCTTTAACAAAGAAAAGGTCATGGATGCGGCCCGCAAGTTTGTCGAGAAGAACCAAATCGACAAAGCGGTGAAGGAGTACCTGCGGATCGTCCAGGAGGATCCGAAGGACGTCCGCGTATGGCTCAAGATCGGCGACCTCTACGCGAAGAAGGGCGCGAAGCAAGACGCGACCGCCACGTATGAGAAGGTCGCGCGCTTCTATCACGACCAAGGTTTCTTCCTCAAAGCGGTCGCGGTCTACAAGCAGATCCTCAAGCTCGATCCACGTCTCGTCGACGTGATCTTGAAGCTCGCCGAGCTCTACCGGCAGCTCGGACTGATGTCCGATGCGATGCAGCACTACGAGAGCGTCGCGGCGCACTTCCATCGCGAAGGCAACACGAAGGAAGCGCTGGAGACGGTCAAGAAGCTCGTCGATCTCGATCCCGAGAACATCGCGACGCGCATCAAGCTCGCCGAGCTGTACTCGAAGGAAGAGGTCGTCGAGGAAGCCGTCCTCCAGTTCAACATGGCGTGCGAGCAGCTGCGCCGGCAGGGCCGGCAGGACGACTTCGTCAAGGTTGCCGAGCGTCTGCTCTGGCACAAGCCCGACAACCACTCGCTCAATCGCGAGCTCGCGGGACTTTATCTGCGTCGTAACGATCCGCGTCGCGCGCTGCAGAAGCTGCAAGCGTGCTTCAAGGCTGATCCGCGTGACGCCGAGACGCTCGGTCTGCTCGCGCTCGCATTTCAGGCGCTCGATCAGAAGGCGAAGACGGTCAGCGTGCTCAAGGAGCTCGCGCGGATTCACGTCGAGAACAAAGCGCGCGACAAGGCGAACGAGGTCTATCGAAAGATCATCGAGATCGTCCCCAACGACGCCGATGCACTGCAGTACCTCGGCGGTGCCCCTGCGCCGGTCGCCGCGCCCGCTGCGGCCGCACCTCCTCCGCCGCAGTTCGCCATCCCGCCCCCCACGCCGCCGCAGCGCAACACGCCGCCGCCTCCTCCGATCCGCGCGGCGACGCCGAACCCTTCGCAGACACCGCTGCCAAGCGTGGTGCGTGCTGCATCGACCGGAGCGAAGTTCTCGCTGACGACCGATCTGCCGGCGATCTCGCGCGAGCAGGCAAGCTCGCGAATGACCGGCTCGATGCCGCTCGTCGACGAGCAGAGCCTGTCGGGCGATTTCGCGCTGCCCGAATACGACGACGCCGACTTCTCGGCCGACATGGAGCCGCCGCCGGATCCGCGCCGCACGTCGGCGGCCGGCGAGCGTCACGCCGAGGAGATCTCGAAGATCCTCGCCGAGACCGATGTCTACGTGAAGTACGGCCTGCACCAGAAGGCGGTCGATCACCTGCGTCGCGTGTTCACGCTCGACGGCGAGAACGTCGAAGCTCACGAGCGCCTCAAGGACATCTTTATCTCCCAAGGTCGCGAGCAGGAGGCCGAGGTCGAGCTGCTCAAGCTCGCCGAGCTGATCGCGCCGACGGATCCCGATCGCGCAGAGCTGTATCTTCAAGATTTGCTCGCGATGAACGGCACGCACACGGGTGCATTCGATCTCGCGCGTAGGTTCCGCCTGCGTGTCGCACGCATGTCGAGTGTGTCGGCCGAGGTCGAGTACTCCGGCGGAGACGTCGCCGAGATCGATCCCGATCTCGAGGACCTCGATCTGTCGTCGGCACCGCCGCCCGCGATGGGCATCGCGCGCCAGCAGCAACGCGATTCGATCGACGACTTCGATCCCAACGAGCTGATCGGTGGACGTGGCATGGCACACGGCAGCCCGGCGCCGAGCCGTCCCCCCCAACGCCCTGCGTACACGCCGCAACCGGCGCCCGAGGAGGACGCGTTCGAGATCGACTTCGGTGGCTCGACCACGGGCAGCGGTCGGCAGTCGCATCCGGTACAGTCGGATCCGAGCGAGTACGCAGAGGACGGCGGCGCTATCGAGACCCCCGCGCACGCTGGCTGGGAAGGCGGTGCGACGAGCTACGAGGGCGCGGCCGCCTACGGTGCGAATGCGGCGCCTGCGTACGGTCGCTCGCTCGATGATGCCGTCGCGGCGCAGCTCGACGACCAAGCGCTCGGCGAGGAAATCGATCAAGAGGTCGCGGCCGAGCTCCGTGGCGACGACGATCTTCCGTTCGATCCGAACGATGCACGCGAGTTCGATGCGGGCGTCGGTGGCGTCAAGTCGGAGACCGATGCGGTCGACGTCAGTGGTTTTCAAGCGGCCGAGATGCCCGGCGAGGTCAGTGATGATCCGCTCGCGGTGTCCGGCGGCTACGACCCGTACGGCACCGACGCGGCCATACAGTCACCCTTCGAACCGACAACGGCGGGGACCCCCGTCCTCGACGATCTCGAGACCGAGGCTGCCGAGTCGGCGCTCGACGCGCCGCGCGCCGAGAGCATCGTCGAGGACGATCTAGAGGAGGTCGACTTCTACGCGAGCCAAGGCATGTACGGCGAGGCGATGGACTCGCTGCGCAACCTGTTCGATCGCTATCCGAACCACCGCCTGCTCGTCGCGAAGATGCGCGAGATCGAAGCGCTCGAAGGTGGCATCGAGCCGGTCCAGCTGGAGACGCCACCGACCGGGACTGCCGATAACGTTGCCGTCGAGGTCGACGACCCGCACGAGCTCGAGACCGCAGGCGGCGTCGAGCATACAGGCGGTACGAGCGCTCTCGAGATCGATGAGATCGAGGAGATGTCGGCCGATGACCTCGACATCATCGAGGACGCCGGCAAGCGCAAGCCGACCGTGATGCTCGAGAAGCCGCTCGACGAGAGCGACGCGGACACGCATTACGATCTCGGCCTCGCCTACAAGGAGATGGGGCTCTACGACGACGCGATCAAGGCGTTCGAGAAGACGCTGCGCTCGCCCGGTCGTGAGGTCCAGTGCCGCGTGATGATCGGCATGTGTTACCGCGAGCAGGGTCACGGCAACGATGCGATCCAGCACTTCAAGCAGGGACTGCACGCCAACGCGAGCGAGCGCGATCGGCTGAGCCTCTACTACGAGATCGGCATCACCTACGAGTCCATCGGTGAGTTCGGCGAGGCGCTGTATTACTTCGAGGCCGTGCTCGAGCGCGATCCGAACTTCGCAGACAGCGCACAGCGCGCGGCCGCGCTTCGCGAGCAGGGTGGCCAGGCGACCGCGCCTGCCGACGACGACGACGACCTCTGAGATTCGTCGACGTCGTTGCGGCCGACCCGCTACTCGCGCAGTTTCACCGCGGCCTCTATCTCGAGGCGTTCTCGGCGCAACGCGAGCCGTCGCTCGGGGTGGGGCTCCCGCGCGATCACAGGCTGTGCTTGATCGTGCTCCCGCAGGTACCCGCTGTCGTCGAAGACGCCACGGTGAACGCATTCAGCGACGAGCTGTACCTGGCAACCGAAGGCACCCACACCCAGCGTTAGGGTGGTAAGCCCAAGATATGGGCAGCCGCACCGAGACTGACAGCTTCGGGCCGATCGAGGTCGACGCGGATCGCTACTGGGGAGCTCAGACGCAACGTTCGCTCGAGCACTTCGCGATCGGTAGCGAGAAGATGCCGCTGCCGCTGATTTACGCGCTGGCCACGACGAAGAAGGCCGCGGCGCTCGTCAATCGCGACCTTGGCTCCCTCGACGCGAAGCTCGCTGGGCTGATCGAGCGCGCGGCCGACGAGATCCTCGCGGGCAAGCTCGATGACGAGTTCCCGCTCAGCGTGTGGCAGACGGGCAGCGGC
>JAYVWH010000361.1:0-12843 GCA_043786265.1 Kofleriaceae bacterium
GTCCACGCGATCGGTGCGCTCGCTGCGCCCGCGAACGAGCGTGTGTCGGAAGTGATGGCGCGCGGTTTGCCGACCCAACGCATCGGTGCGCTCGCGGGCCCCGCGCTGCCCGGTGATCTTGCGACCGGCGAGTTCGCATCGATGGTCGTCGCGTCACTGTTCAACGAGGTCGTCAGCGAGACGCGGCGTCTGCTCAACGTGCCGCCGATGCTGCGCGTGTACGGCTCCAAGGATCTCGTTGGCGTCGAGCTGGCGGCGGCGCTGGCCGGTGCTTACACCGTTGCGCTCGGTCTCTCCGACGGGCTCGAGATGGGCCCAGGACCGCGCGCAGTGCTGGTCACGCGGGCCGTCGCGGAAGCGTCGCGCCTCGGTCAGGCGGCGGGCGCGGAACCGCGCACGTTCGCGGGGCTCGCCGGCCTCGGCAATCTCCTGGTGCGCGCGACCGATCGTTCGCGGACACCGAAGGTCCGCGGAACGAGCGGCGAGCTTCCTGCGCTCTCGGCCGACTACCAGCTCGGTCGCCGTCTGGCTGAGGGCGTGATCACGGCGGAGACGGCACGCACCGAAGGCGCGCGCGCGGCGCTCGCCGGTTCACAGCTCGCGATCAAGCTCGGGGTCCGCATGCCTGTTCTCGAGGGCGTCGCGGCCGTGCTCGCCGGTAAGGCCGAACCACGCGATGTCGCGAAGCTCATCGGCGACAACGTCGCGGTCGAGGAGTAGTGCGCGGTCTGCGCGTCGCAGCGTGTGTTGTCTCGGTCGCGTGCGGTCGGCATGCACCGCCGTCGAATGCCAAGCCGCCGGAAGCTGGCATCTCGATCGCGCTCTACCGCAGTGGCAAGACCAGCTACGGCGTCGTGGACGACCGGCGCCACGTCGAGATCCGCGGGTCTTCGATCCTCCTCGATAATATCGATCCGGGTGCATCGCTCGCATCACTCGTGATCGAGACTGCCGATCCACGCCTGCAGATCGGGCCGTGCACGCGCGAGCGGCTGCCCGACCAGGTCGAGTCGAACAAGCTCGCGGCCTACGAGCGCCACGTCGAGGAGATGCGTCGCGAGCGCCGGCTGCCGCGGCGATATACGCGACCGGCACCGGTGCCGCCGAAGGTCACGCGGGTCGCCGAGCGCTTCGCGCCGATCGTGCAGTGCAACGTTGCCGGCACGCCGGGCAAGTACCTCGTCCGCATCGTCTACGTGTCGACGACCCTCGGCTATCGCGTGCAGAACGACATCGAGGTTCACGATGCGACGAAGGCGAGGATCGAGTCGCGCTTCGCGGTCGTTACGCCGCCCTGGCGGGCGCGTGCCGAGATTGTCGTGTTCGACGGCTTGCCGGGCGGTGCCGAGCCGCCCCGCGAGCTGACGCGCGGCACCGTCACGCTCGATGGTGGGACCAGCATCCTACAAATCCCGTCACGTGAGATGCCAGCGCTGCTGCGCCGCGTGTTCGAGGGCGTCGGGTTCGGCGATGACGGTGGCGAGGAAAATTATTCGAACGACACGCTGTCCGTGTGGTCAACGCTCGAGGTTCCCCACCTCCAGCTCGCGCGGGGCCAGACACGCGTGCACGTTGACCTCGATGGCGAGGACCGCTGGATCGATGTCCCGATGCAGAAGGATGACCGGTCCGCGGACGTCAGTCGTGACAAGAAGCTCGACGACGAACCACTGCGGATCAAGCTGTGGATCGACAGCACACTGCGCGGCACACGCCAGCGCATGATCCTCCAGAACGACGGCGTTCACATGGTCGAAGCGGTCACGCTCAACATGTCGAACGCAGGCGATGCACCGCGCGAGGTCTGGCTCGAGGAGCACGCGCGGCCCGCGAAGCGACGGATGATCGAGCGCGCGTGGCCGGCGAAGCCGAGCGCGAGCGGCGATCGGATCCGCAACAAGGTTGTCGTGAAGCCGGGACGCGTCGAGCGCGTCGGCTACACGCTCGTCTACGATCTGTGACCGCTACTGCGTGATCTGGATCGAGTAGTTATTCACCGAGCCAGCGACGCCGGGGAGCACTTCGAACACGTACGGCGCAGCGGTCAGCATCGGGCACAGCGGAGATGCGCCAGGGCACGCGATCATTTCGCCGTCGCCGAAGCCGCGAGACTGCGCGACCATCGTGCCGTCGCTCGTGTAGAGCTTGAGATCGAGATCGCCGCCCGAGCGGTTCGTGAACGTGATCTTGATCGTAGCGGCCGCGCCGGTCGCGGTGAAGCGATAGAAGTCGTGATCCTCGGGGCTACCCGAGGCGGGCGGGCAGATCGCAGCGGGCCCGTCGTCCGCCGATGCGAGGTCCTTCGCGTCGGTGATCGAGTCGTTGGGCTCGTCGAAATCACACTCGGCCTGGTTGTAGACCGTGTCGATCGCAGCGTCGGCTGGCAGCTTCGAATCGAAGTCGAGAATCAGCGAGCAGCCGGGACTCGCGATGGTGAGCATCGTCAACGCGGCGCACTCCCGGACCATGCAGTCACGCTAGCTGTCCGATGCCAAGAACGTCAAGTCTCTGGCGCACTTAGCTCTTGGGACGTGCTTGACCGGGCGACCTGCGAAGGCTAGGGTCCGCGAGCGCGCATGTACCTGCAAGATCTCATCTTCACGCTCAGCAAGTTCTGGGCGGACCACGGCTGCGTCATCGAGCAGCCCGTCGACGTCGAGGTCGGTGCGGGGACCTTCCATCCGGCGACTTTTCTTCGCGTGCTCGGTCCCGAGCCATGGAATGCGGCGTTCGTGCAGTTCTGCCGTCGTCCCTCCGATGGCCGCTATGGAGAGAACCCCAACCGTGCGGGCGCGTACTACCAGTTTCAGGTCGGCCTCAAGCCAAGCCCGCTGCACGTGCAGGATCTCTACCTCGACTCGCTGCGCGCGATCGGGATGGACCCGTCGGCGCATGACATCCGGTTCGTCGAGGACGACTGGGAGTCGCCGACGTTGGGCGCATGGGGCCTGGGCTGGGAGGTGTGGTGTGACGGCATGGAGGTCACCCAGTTCACGTACTTCCAGCAAGCGGGCGGGATCGACCTGTTGCCCGTGACCGCCGAGCTCACCTACGGCATCGAGCGACTCGCGATGTACCTGCAAGGCGTCGACAGCATGTTCGATCTCAAGTGGGACAAGAACGTGACCTACGGTCAGCTGCGCCATCCGTGGGAGGTGCAGTACTCGACGTATCACTTCGAGCAGATGGAGCCGAAGATCGCGTTCGCGAGCTTCGACACCTACGAGGGCGAGTGCAAGCGCCTCCTCGACAAGGGCCTCGTGCTGCCCGCCTACGAGTTCTGCATGAAGAGCTCGCACGCGTTCAACACGCTCGACGCGCGTGGTGCGATCAGCGTCACCGAGCGCCAGCGCTTCATCGGCCGCGTCCGCGGCATGGCTCGCGCGTGCGCCCATGCGTACGTGCAGAACCGCGCGAAGCTCGGCTTCCCGCTCTTGCCGGCGGCGCTCGGCGCCAAGGCACGCGAAGCATTCGATGGCGTCGGCGAGGCCGGCGTCAACGCAGGCGCACTCGCGGCCGCGCGCGTGGTCGTCCCGCACGCCTCGGAGCTGCCCCATGCCCAGTGATCCAGCGAACGCATCCGGCGGAGCCGGAGATTTGTTGTTCGAGCTCGGCTGCGAGGAGATTCCGGCCAAGATGCTCGCGAAGGCGCTCGCCGATCTGCCGGCGGCGGTTGAAGCGAAGCTCGCTGCCGCCCGCCTCTCCCACGGTCCCGTGCGCGCGCTCGGCACGCCGCGCCGACTCGCGGTGATCGTCAAGGCACTCGGCGATCGCCAGCCCGATCTCGACGAGGAGGTCGTGGGGCCGCCAGTCGGTGCCGCGTTTGCGGCCGACGGAACGATCACCAAGGCAGGCCAGGGCTTCGCGGCGAAGAACGGCGTCGCGCCGGAGTCGCTGCAGAAGAAGGAAGTCGCCGGCAAAAAGGGCGTCTACGTCGTCGCGCAGCGCCACGTTGCTGGTACCGAGACGCGCGCGCTGTTACCCGCGCTTCTTCAAGAATTGATCACGGGCATCGCGTGGCCGAAGTCGATGCGCTGGGGCTGGACGGATACGACGTTCGTGCGCCCGGTGCAGTGGCTCGTCGCGCTGTTCGGTGGCGAGGTCGTGCCGCTCTCGTGGGCGGGTCAGACCGCCGGTCGCAACAGCCGCGGCCACCGCTTCCTGTCCAATCGCACGATCGAGATCGCTAGTGCCGATCAATACGTCGACACGTTGCTCGCCGCGAACGTCATCGTCGATCCAGACGCGCGCAGGACGCTCGTGCGTGCGGAGATCGCGCGCATCGAGAAGGAGACCGGCTGCAAGGTCCGGCCCGACGAGGCGCTGCTCAACGAGGTGATCAACCTTGGCGAGTACCCCGTCGGTGTCAGCGGGCAGTTCAACCCGGCATTCCTCGAGGTCCCGGCGGAGATCATCGTCACCGCGATGCGCACCCATCAGCGCTACTTCGCGATGGAGGATGCAGCGGGCAAGCTCGCGCCGCGCTTCGTCACGATGATGGCGACGATCGTCAAGGATCCGGCCGTCGTCGCGAAGGGCAACGAGACCGTGCTCGCCTCACGCCTGTCGGACGCGAAGTTCTTCTTCGCCGAGGATCGTAAGAAGACGTTCGACGACTGGAACGGCAAGCTCGACGGCGTCGTGTTCCAGGCCAAGCTCGGCGACAACGCGAAGACGATCGGCCACAAGGTCGCGCGCCTCGTGAAGGTCGTCAGGGCGCTCGCCGGCTCCGACGTCGCCATCAAAGCGGCTGGTTACGCGAAGAGCGATCTCGCATCGCACGCGGTCGGCGAGTTCCCCGAGGTGCAGGGCACCATGGGCAAGCATTACGCGAACATCGCGGGCCTCGGGATGCAGGTCGCCGACGTCATCGAGCAGCACTGGTGGCCGAAGGGACAGGGCGCCGAGCTCCCCCGGACCGATGACGCGGCACTCGTCGCGATCGCCGATCGCATGGATACGATCATGGGTTGCTTCGCCGTCGGCCTCGAGCCGAGCGGCTCGGCCGATCCGTTCGGTCTGCGCCGCGCCGCGATCGGTATCTGGCAGATCTGCCTCGACCGTGGCTGGCGCGACAAGTTCGAGCTCGTCCGCAAAGCCGTCGAGCTCGCACTCGCGGAGCAGCACGTGGTGCTCAAAGACGCCGCGCAGAAGGCGCTCGATGACTTCTTCCGCACGCGACTGCGCGGCATCCTGATCGACGGGGGCATCCCGGCGCAGGACGCCGATGCCGCACTCGCGCAGGACTTCATGGATCCGGTCGACGCGCGTGCTCGTGCACTCGCGTGCGCGAAGATCAGCAAGGAAGCGCGCGAGGTGTTCAAGCGCGTGGCGAACATCCTCGACGATGCGCGTGGCAAGAAGCTCGCGATCGGCGATGCGCCGGATCCGGCGAAGTTCGTCGCAGATGCCGAGCGCAAGCTGCACGCCGCGATCGGCGACGCCCAGAAGCACGAGCATGCGGCCCGCGCCAACCGCGACTACGCTGCCGTGTTCGATTCGCTCGAGCGCCTGCGCCCGACCGTCGCGGCATTCTTCGACAAGGGCGGCGTCATGGTCATGGACCCCGACCCCGCGCTGCGCGACAACCGGCTCGCGCTGCTCAACTGGTTCATCGCACCGTACGTCGCGATCGCGGACTTCCGCCTGCTCGCGGGGAGCGCCTCGTGAAGTGGGTCCGCCAGTTCGGGGGTGGCGCCGCCGAAGGTCGCTCCAAGGACAAGGCGCTGCTCGGTGGCAAGGGCGCGAACCTTGCCGAGATGGCGTCGCTCGGGCTCCCGGTTCCACCCGGCTTCACGATCACGACCGAGGTCTGCCGCCACGTAATGGCGCAGGGCGCGGGTAACTATCCGGGCGAGCTGTCTGGTGAGGTCGACATCGCGCTCGCGAAGGTCGAAGAGCTCACCAAGACCACTTTCGGCGATGCCACGAACCCGCTGCTCGTCTCGGTCCGCTCCGGTGCGCCCGCGTCGATGCCGGGCATGATGGACACGATCCTCAACCTCGGTCTCAACGACACGACCGTCGAGGCGCTCGCAAAGGGGTCGGGCAACGCGCGGTTCGCGTGGGACTGCTACCGCCGCTTTGTCGCGATGTACGGCGAAGTCGTGATGGGCGTCGTGCCCGCGACCGAGTCCGAAGAACCGCCGTTCGACAAGATCCTCGACGCGATCAAGTCCAAGCAACGCGCCAACCGCGACCAGGATCTGACCGAGGCTGCGCTGCGCGAAGCGGTCGCCGCGTTCAAGGCGAAGACGCTCGAGATCACGGGACGGCCGTTCCCCGACGACGTCAAGGAGCAGCTGTGGGGTGCCATCGGAGCCGTGTTCCAGTCGTGGAACAACCCGCGCGCCGACGTCTACCGCAAGATGACCAACCTCCCCGCGTCGATCGGCACCGCCGTCAACGTGCAGGCGATGGTGTTCGGCAACCTCGGTGATGACTGCGCGACCGGCGTTGCTTTCACGCGCAACCCGGCCACCGGTACCGCGGAGCTCTACGGCGAGTTCCTCACCAATGCGCAAGGTGAGGACGTCGTTGCCGGCATTCGCACCCCCGAGCCGATCTCCGATCTCGCGAAGAAGCTCCCCGCCGCACACGCCGAGCTCGTGCGCGTCGCGAAGCTCCTCGAGGATCACTTCCGCGACATGCAGGATCTCGAGTTCACGATCCAGCGCGGCCAGCTGTTCATGCTGCAGACGCGCAACGGCAAGCGCACCGGTAAGGCGATGGTGAAGGTCGCGGTCGACCTCGTCGCAGAGGGCAAGCTGACGCCGAAGGAAGCGGTTCTCCGCATCGATCCGCAGAAGCTCGACGAGGTCCTGCACCCCACGATCGATCCGAAGGCGCGGCCGACGCCGATCGCGAAAGGCCTGCCCGCATCGCCGGGCGCCGCGATCGGTCGTGTCGTGTTCACCGCGAACGCCGCCGAGGAGTGGAACCTCAAGGGCGAGCAGGTGCTGCTCGTCCGCACCGAGACGTCACCGGAAGACATTCACGGCATGAAGGCCGCCGCCGGTACGCTGACCGCGCGCGGGGGAATGACAAGCCATGCCGCCGTTGTAGCGCGCGGCATGGGCAAGTGCTGCATCACCGCCTGCACGTCGCTGCGTGTCGACGCCGCGAAGCGCACCGCGGTGTTCACGGGTGGCGGCAAGGAGCACAAGCTCAAAGAGGGCGACACGCTCACACTCGACGGCTCGACCGGCGAGGTGTTCCTCGGAACGGCACCGCTCGTGCCCGCGCAGCTCGGCACCGAGCTAGGGACGCTCATGGAGTGGGTCGATCAGTTCCGCCGGCTGCGCGTGCGCACGAATGCGGACACGCCGACCGATGCACGCACCGCGCGCGCCTTTGGCGCCGAGGGCATTGGCTTGTGCCGCACCGAGCACATGTTCTTCGCGCCCGAACGACTGATCGCGGTGCGCGAGATGATCGTCGCTGCCGACGAGACCGGTCGCCGCGCGGCGCTCGCAAAGATCTTGCCGATGCAGCGCGACGACTTCGCCGAGCTGTTCCGCGTGATGAACGGGCTCCCGTGCACGATCCGGTTGCTCGATCCGCCACTGCACGAGTTCTTGCCGCACACGCAGGCAGAGATCGACGAGGTGGCCAAGGACGTCGGAAAGACGCCGCAGGCGATCTCGGCGAAGGTCGCCGAGCTGTCGGAAGCGAACCCGATGCTCGGCCATCGTGGGTGCCGTCTCGCGATCACGTACCCGGAGATCTACGAGATCCAGGTCCAGGCGATCGGTGAGGCCGCCGCCCTCGTGCAGCGCGAAGGCATCGACGTTCATCCGGAGATCATGATCCCGCTCGTCATGGTGGCCGAGGAGCTCAAGCGGCTCCGCGCGCTCGTGGCCAAGGCGATGGACACCGCGCTCGCGGGCGCGAAGATTCCGTACACGATCGGCACGATGATCGAGCTGCCGCGCGCGTGCGTGGTCGCCGATCGGATCGCGGAGCACGCTGACTTCTTCTCGTTCGGGACCAACGACCTCACGCAGACGACGTTCGGTCTGTCGCGCGACGACGCCGGCCGGTTCCTGCCGAGCTATGTCGATGGCGGTCTGCTGCCGAATGACCCGTTCGCGGTGCTGGATCCCGATGGGGTCGGCGCGCTGATCGAGCTGGGCGTCCGCGGCGGGCGATCAGTGAAGCCCGACCTCAAGGTCGGGATCTGCGGCGAACATGGCGGCGAGCCCAGCTCCGTCGAGCTGTGCCACCGCATGGGGTTTGATTACGTCTCGTGCTCGCCATTCCGGGTGCCGATCGCCCGGGTGGCGGCCGCTCGGGCTGCATTACTTGAGGAAAAGTCGTGATTTTTAACACGAAGACGGCCGCATGCCAGGCAACGCTTTGGACGGGTAGGGGGTCGAAGACCGTACCCATGCGGAGCGCCTCGCTTCTCCTCTGTGGCCTCGTCGCGGGCTGCACCGCCGATGCGAGCGAAGTCCGCCCCAAGCCCGACGAGCTGTTCTTCCCGACGGGCGCGGCCGTGTCGCCCGACGACTCGGTGCTGTTCGTAGCCAACGCGAACTCCGAGCTGCGCTACGACTCCGGCACAGTCGGAGTGATCGACCTCGCAGAAGTCGACAGGATCGCTTCGGACTGGTCGGTCCATGGCGGCGTTCCCGCAGGCTGCACACCGGACCCCGACCACAGCGAGACGCTGGTCTGCACCGAGTCGCTGTTCATGTTCGCGAGCGCGTCTGCGCGCATCGGCAACTTCGCTACCGACATCGCGATCCAGGACACCGGTGGCGGTACGTTGCGCCTGATCGTTCCGACGCGCGGCGATCCGTCGATCGCCTGGCTCGACTGGGACGGCACGCAGCTGAAGTGCAACAAGAGCGCGCAGGGCTTCGCACTGTGCGACGAGACCCACCGCCTGTCTTACGTCCACGATGACCCCGAGCTGCTGGGACTGCCGGACGAACCGTTCGACGCCTTCGCGGACTCCGCGGGCGAGTTCGCCGTGGTCACGCACCTGACCACCGGCGCGGTGACGCTGGTCAGCTCGCCGATCGGCGGCAACGCAGAGATCGCTGACGTCACCGGCGGGTTCTTTGCCGCCGACCCGCTCACCGGCCTGCGCGGTGCGACCGGTGTCGCCGGCCGTACGCCGACCGCGTCGGGTGACATCATCTATGTCGCGAGCCGCAGCGAGGACCGCATCCAGACGTTCACGGTCGGTCGCCCGGTCAACAACGTCGAGCCGTACCTGGTCCCCGGCAACTACTTCTTCCTCAACTTGATCGGCGGCAACAGCGGCGGCTCGAGCGACACGCGCAGCCTGGCGTTCTCGCCGACTGGCGATCGGTTGTACCTCGTGAACCGCCGCCCCCCGAGTTTGCAGATCTTCGACACGTCGATGTCGGCGACGGGTGTCCCGAAGAACCAGGGTATCGCCGCGACGGATATCTGCCGTCAGGTATCCACGCTCACGGTGATGGATGCAGGCGATGGCGAACGCGCCTACGTGACGTGCTTCCAGGATGGTCAGCTCTATATCGTCGACCCGCGCGGGTTCTCGACCGTCGAGGATGTCGTCCTCGTCGGCCGCGGTCCCTACGCGGTCGCTGCAGCTCCGTCGCGCAAGAAGGTGTACGTGACGAATTTTCTCGAGGATACGATCGCCGTGATCGATGCGTCTCCGACGTCCATCTACCACAACCGTGTCGTGCTCCGGATCGGTGAGGTGAGGACACCATGAAGCGCTATTGTCTCGCAGCGATGCTCCTCGTCGCGTGTAGCGACTCGACGTCGAATGCACCGACGCAGCTCAACTTCGATCGCCCCGTGGACATCGCGTTTGCGTGCTTCGGCGGCCTTCGCCTCACCAGCGATCAGACAGTCATTTCGTCGGCGCAGCCGATCGCATCGTGCGACTACCGCTCGGGACCGCGCGTCGACAACCAAGCGCCGCAGCCTTCGGGACAAGAGGACATGGAGGGGTCGCTCGTCGGTGGCGCCTCGTACTGGGCATTCGTGCTCCAGTCCGGCCCCGGCACGGTTGCGCTCGCACGGTTCGAGACGAAGCCGACCAGCGCGTTCGCCGGCCGCAGCGACGTGATCGTGCAGGATGTCGATCCGCTGACCCCCGGCAAGAACGGCATCACCGTCGGTGAGGATCCGATCGCGATCGTCACCGATCGTGTCGGTTGTTACGAGGTCATCGCGAACGCCGGGTCGTGTGACCTCAGTGTCCTCGAGATCAACAGCATCGGCATCCTCAACGGTGACACCAGCACGGATCCCGTCGTCACGCGCATGAACGTGGTTAACGCGTCCGGCCAGCCGATCAAGGCGCGTCCGGCCGCGATGATCGTCGAGCCACCGCAGGGCGTGATCGGCGACGCATGCCCGATGACGCCGACCGGCCTCATCTATATCGCGTATCCGAGCTGCCATATGGTCGCGGGCATCGACGTCTCGACCGGCATGATCGCCACCACCATCCGGTTCGACGTCAACGGCGTCGCGACGGTCGACAACGGCAACATCACTTGCCCGAGCGAGTGCGACGGCGGCGGCGGTGTCACCCCTGGAATCCGCCCGGTCGCGCTCGATCTCGAGCTCGATCCGCGCAGCTCGCGCAAGCTTCTGTCGATCGGAGCGGACAACTCGCCGCGCCTGACGATCATCGATCTCGACCCTGCCTACCGCCCGCTGACGACACAACAAGTATCGCTCGAGAACACCAACGGTCGCCTCGGCATCATCTCGACCGCGATCTCGCCCGTGATGGGCATGGGCGGGTCATCGGGCGTGATCAACGACGACGTTTCGACGGCCGGCGATCACCAGTACATCTATGCGGTGACCAACGATGGCACCGTGCGTGCGGTCGATGTCGAGGGCGCGCCTCGCGAGTGCGATACCCAGATCGATCCGCGCTACCTGCGTGACCAACACGATGTCGACGTGCTGTCGTGCCTCCCGATCGGCGATCTGACGTTGCCGCGCCGCGCCGGTGCGCGTGGTCCCGGCATCGAGCTCACGGGAGACGCACAGGCGACCTCCGTCGATGTGTTCCGTATCGACCCCGTCACTAACGATAGCCGCACCCCAGGCACGCCCGAGCGCCTGATCGGTTACTTCGGTGTGATCACCGCGGCGAATGGTCTGTCGTACATCCTCAACATCGACGACGACGATCGTGCCGACTCCGTCGAACCCTCGAGCCCGATCGCGACGCAGATTCCGCTGACGATACCGAACCAGTTGCGCGACCGCGTTCCGCAGCGCGATTTGCTTGCCGAGCGTGAGATGAAGTTCGTGTGCGACGACGACGGTCCGGACATCGATAGCTCGGGCAACACCGCCGGCGGTCCGCGCCTGGTCGGCAACATCGGTCGCACGGTGCCGAACGGAACGCTCGCGGCGGAGAAGCTCGGCGGGCTGCCGAGCTTTCGCCAGGTGTTGTGCGACGCCGAAGCCGCCACCGAGGAGGACCGCCCGGTCCCCGAGATGTTCTTCTCCGCACCGGTGGACGTGCGCGACGCGGTGTTCCCGGATATTCGCGCGCTGCGCTCCGACGAGACGTGGACCGCAACGTGGGAAGGCTCGCTGTCGCTCGACACCGTCAGCACTGCCGTCGACGGTCCGGCCGTGCGCGCGGGCCAGATGTTTGTCGACGGCGCTGGCATGCGGATCGAGGACGGATCGCATCCGTTCTGCGAGGCTGGTGTCGAACCGTATGATGTCGTTCAGCTGCGCGGCTGCGACCCGAGCTTTGGCGATGCGGGCTGTCCCCTGGGCTACACGTGCTACGTCCACCCGCAGAGCCAGGTCGCTGGTCTCGGCGCGTGCATGCTCGCCGACGAAGCGGAGCGCCTCGCCAACGCATGTCGTCCGTTCCTCACCTCGTTCCGGCGCTACACCGTCGGTCGCGCGAAGACCGGCGAGCTGACGCTGCTGCCCCGCAAGCTCGTCCTGCGCACCACACCGACCACGGGCTGCACCGATGACGCCCAGTGCCAATCGCTTGCAAACTATGCGGCGTCTGGCCCGAGCTCGGCCAACCCGATCGACGACCGTACGCCGGCCGACATCAAGACGTGGGCCTGCCAGGTCGATCCGGATCGCCGTCCCGAGCTCGACGCCAATAACCAGCCACTGAAGCGCTGCCTGGCGACGTGCAACGCGGACGCCGACTGCGCTGCGGGCACGGTGTGCAACCCGGACCCCGGCGCCGCTCCACGCATCGGCTACTGCATGGAGGGCGTGACGCCGCCGCAGTCGTGCGTGAATGCACCGCAACGCTACGAGCTACGGGCGGGTGATGCGTTCGCCGTCCTTGGCACGCGCACCGGTTTCCTGCACCCCATCATCGCGGACGTGAACGGCAGCTGCGTCAAAGATCCCAACGCCGCGCGCGGCCTGACCGGCCGCATCCCGCTGCGTGCGCCTCTCTGCAATCCGGCCGCGGATCCGCGCACGGGGCGCCGCATGGACGGCACCTACGACGCAAACCCATGTGAGCTCCTCACCGTCGACGAGACCGAGTACCAGGTCAACTACCTCCCTGATAGCTGCACGCTCGCGGATCCCGACAAGTCGATCGTGACGCGTCCCGCGACCGCCCTGCGTCTGCGTAACCGCGCGCTCACACTGACCATCGTCGACCCGACCTATCAGGGCGACCTGCGCTGCCACGGCGACCGCCTCGGCACGCTGCAGAACATCCCGCTGGTGGCGCCGGGCTTCCAGCTCGTGTTCCGCCAGACGGCCGGGTTCACACCGCTCACGCTCGGGGCCATCGCACCAACGTTCCCGATCAAGGTGACGCGCGGGCCGGGGGAGAGCATCTGGGTGATCGACGAGGGTGACTACCTGTCG
>JAYVWH010000362.1:0-6529 GCA_043786265.1 Kofleriaceae bacterium
TCGAGGATGCCGTCGTTGTCGCGGTCGCCGAGGCGGTCGTCGGTGCGCTGGGCGGGCGGCTCGTACGCGATGCGCTCGTCGGGGATGCGGCCTGCCGCGTGCTGAGCCGGCTTGGGCTCGAACACGATGCCGATCATCCCGCGGAAGTCGGGATTCCCGGCCCGCGTCGTCATCAGGCCACGACCGGCGCCGAGCGTCATGTACGAGTTCTTGGCGAGATAGACCTTGATGCCGCCGAGGGCCTCGAGCGACTGGTACCCGCGGTGTTCACCGAGCGCGATCGCGCCGAACACTTCGCCGATCAGCTCGACCTTCTCGGGCGCGAGTGCGTATGCGGCGCCCGCACCCAGAGGAACCGACGACGACATCGTCATGTCCATGAACGACGTCTCCCGGCGGTAACGAAACCCGCCATTGACCGCGAGACGCAGACGGCCAAACGTCGCGTCGGCGACGCCCATCAGCTGCGGCGTTGTCGCCGCTTCGCCGAGGAACGGATCCCGGGTGGAACCCGTTGGCACGTACACGCTCGCGATCGCCCCGAGACCGAACCGTCCCACGTGCGCGAGGCGAGTCTTGAGATGCAGGCCGAGGTCGCCGACGCCCTGCCCGGCGATCGACTGCGCACCGTCCATGATCGTGAACGGCAGCGCGACGCCGAACTGGAGCGGAATGCCGCCGAGCTTCAGCCCGAGTGCACCGACGAGCGTGGCCGACACCATGTTGTCCCCGGCCGGTGACGCGGCGAGCAGCTTGTGTCCCCACTCGAGCGAGCCGAGCCCCATCGACATCTCGCCGTGCCCGAGCGTCTCGGATGCATTCACGGTCAAGTAGCCGCGCGCATCGATCGCGGGACGAAACTCGTCGAGCTCGATCGATTGAGCAGAGGCAGTGGACGTCAGGGCAGCGAGCGCACCAGTAGCAATGGCCAGGCGTGGCATACGGTCCTCCACGACGCGGCGATGGCAGCCAGCGTCGACTTGTTATCAGCACAGTGCGCGGCCCGCGCGCGCCGGTTACACGTGCGGTTTCGCGAGCGCGCGCGAGGACATACGCATCAGTGCTTGCGAGGCAGGCGGATCCCGCTGAGCCAGCCGGCGAGCTCTGAGCCGATCAGCTCGCGGTTCGCGATGCACTGATCCATCCGCTCGAATCGCTGGTTGATCCTTCGCTCGCCGCCCGGCAGCTTCGCGAAGTGCGCCAGCGAGTAGGTCTTCGCCTCGTCGCGCTTCGCCTTGTCGCAGCTCGCGGAGAGCACACCCGCGAGCTGACCGCTGAGGCTGAACATCGAGTCCGTCGGTAACCGCGCGAGGATCTTCGCCTCGTGCGCCCGCAGAAAGCGCTCCGCCACGACGCGGGTCGATTCGACGGATGTTCCAAACAGCACGTCGATCGCCTCGCGCGGATCCACGGCCTTGTCGAACAGGAGCTCGAGCGCGGCCTCGTAACGCTTGGGATCCCGCTGCGCAGCGAGCGCGCTGAACATCTCCTCGCGCAGTAGCAAATCGGTCTCGGTCCTGACGTCGCCCATGATGTGCGCGGCGACGTTCGCGTCGGCGTCCACCGCGATCTGCAGGACGAGCACGCGGACACCCGTGGGCAGGCTGCGCCAGTCCTTCGCGAGCTCGAGTGCCTTCGCGATCAGATCCGGATCGCGCCCGTGCCACGCCGCCACTCCGATCAGGCTGTTGCGCGTTCCCTCGTCGTCGAGCGTGTCGGTCGGCGCCGCTGCGAACCCTACCTTCGCAGCGCCGGGACCAAACGTCGTGCGCAGGTAGTAGACGTACTTCTCGGAGAGCTTGTCGGGGATCTGTCGCTCGAACGACAGCGGTAGGCCAAGGGCTGCGGCGACGCTGAAACGATCCGGACGCGCCAGCAGCTTCGGAATGAACGACAGCACGAGGGCGAGTGGCAGCCGCTTGTCGCGACCTGCCATCGTCGCAGTGACATCGAGATAGACGACGCGACGCTCGACCGGCGTGAGCTTATCCCATGCCTCGTCGCGAAGCGCTTGTGCCTGCGCCTGCGTGTAACGAACGCGGTAGTAACCAGTGCCGGCGAGGTTCGGGAGGATCCAGCGCGGGCAACCCTTGCCGGGCAGCGCGAGCGTGCCCGTCGCCTCGGTGAGCAGCGTGCACGCACTCGCGCGCTTACCGCCCTGCTCGTAGCCAACGCACACCGGGACCTGCCACGTCTGCGCTGGGACATCGGGCGACCCGGGCGCGACGTAACGGTGCTGCGCGAGCTCGATGGTCGCGCCCGCCTTGTCGCACGTGAGCTTGGTGTCGAGCTCGGGCGCGCCGACCTGCTCGAGGAACGACGCGAACGCTGGCGTCAGGTCCTTGCCCGCTGCCGTGTTGATCGCGCCGACAAAATCGGTCGAAGTCGCATTCGCGAATGCGCGCGCCTTGACGTACGCCCGCACACCCTGCTGGAAGACCTTCGAGCCGACGTACGCGTCGAACATCGCGAGCACGCTGGCGCCCTTGCTGTAGGTGATGCCATCGAACCCGCTCTCGATATCGTCCGCGGTCTCGATCGGCTGCCGAATCTTGCGCGCCGTCACGACGCTGTCAGCGCCGAGGGCTCGTTCGCGGCTGGCGGCGCCCTGCTGCTCGTTGTGCCACGCGGGCTCGAACTGCGCCGCGATCGTGGTCTCGAGCCAGTCGGCGAAACCTTCGTTGAGCCACAGGTCGTCCCACCACGCTATGGTGACGAGGTCGCCGAACCACTGGTGTGCGAGCTCGTGGGCGACCGTCGTGATGAACGAGTGTCGCTGCCGCAAGCTGATCGTCTTGGGGTCGAACAGCATCGCGCTCTCGACGTACGTGACGAGGCCCGCGTTCTCCATCGCGCCAAAGTCCATGCCGAGTGGAAGCGTCAAGAGATCCAGCTTCTCGTAGGGGTACTTCATGCCGAACCACGTCTCGAGGAGATCGAGGACGCGTGCTGTGCTCTGTGCCGCATACGCGGCCTCCGGTGCACGACCTTTCAACGTGACGATACGCACCGGCACGTTGCTCTTCGTCTTGCCGCCATCGACGATATCGAACGGCCCGACGCCAAACGCGACGAGGTAGGTCGACAGCGGCTTGGTCTGCGCGAACTCGAAACGGCGCAGCGTGCCATTCGCGGTCTCGCGCAGGAGCGGTGTGTTGCTGACCGCGATGTTGCCATTCGGCACATCGATCGTCAGCTGCCAAGGAACTTTCGAGTCAGGCTCGTCGATACAGGGGAACACGCGCCGCGCGTGGATCGCTTCGAACTGCGAGTACACGTACGTCGAGCCCGCGGACTTCTGAGCGAACATGCCGACCGTGCTCATCGGATCGATCGCGCCGGTGTAGTCGAACGTCACGCTCCACGGTCCCGGTTGCAACGGAGCATCGAGGCGCAGCGCGATCAGATCCTCGCCCTGCCGGGTCAGTGTCGGCGTGCCCACCGCAATGACGCCGGAGAATTCGAGGCCGCGCGCGTGCAGCCAGACGACCGAGGTCGGCTCGACGACCGTGCCGGCGAGGACCACGTGACCTGTGAACTTCGGCTTGCTCGGATCGATCGTCAGCGTCGCGGTGTAGCCGGTCGCGACGAACGCCTTCGGCAGCCGCAGACCGGGCACGTCGCTCGCGAACTGTGCGGGTGCCGCGTCGGGAGGTGGAGCAACCACCAACGGTGGCGAGAGCTTCGGTGTCGATGGTGGCGCGGTGACCCGCGGCGTAGCGGGCGCGGAGCACGCGACGAGAAGGACGGCGAGGCTAGTCCGGAGAGCGAGCGCCATGACACTGTTTCCATTTCCGCATCGAGCCACACACACAGAGATCGTTGCGTCCGGGCTGCTTGGGTTTGAGACGCGCGACTTCCTTCGGCGACGGGAATGCAAGCGGACGGTTCGCGCGACCAGTCGCCTCCGCAGCCTCGAAGCGGGCCGCGATCTCGTCGAGCTTGGCCGGCGTGAACCACTCGCGCGCCTCGGCCTCGAGCTTGCCTGCGAGCGCCATGTAGCGCCGCGTATGGTGCGTGTGATCGTAGTGCGGCACGTGGCGATAGCCCTCGGGCACTTCGACAAGCGCGTTGCCGCCCGGGAACCCGTACGTCCCGACCTCGCGCGCGGGCAGTAGCGTCCACTCGATGCCGAACACGCGAAAGCCCACGGCGGCGAGCCCGACGTACGCGCGCGCCTCGTGCTGGTTGAACGGATGCAGGTAGGCGGCTTCGTCGGCGGGCAACACCGATTCAGGCACGCCGTACGGCAGTCCAACGGGCGTGCCCCAGTTCGGCGCGCTCGCGTCGCCACACATCGCGTGAATCAGCTCGTGCACGCTGAAGCCGAGCAGCCGGCTGTGGATGCACGGCCCGTCGCGCACGGTGACCCATCGCACCGCGCCGAGCTGCTGCTGCACGCGCCACAGCGTGGGTGCGGCGAGATCCCAGATCACGGTCTGACCGAAGCCGCGCATCGCGTCATCGAATCGGTAGAGCGCGGCGATGCCCGCGGTGCGCTCCTCGTACGACAGCACCTCGTGGCAGTTGCACGGGCACGGATACGGCGTCTTCACCGCATCGACGACGGTCGCGGGCACGCGGGCATGGTAGCACCGGCTCATGGGCTACGGATTCCGCATCGTCAACGTGTTCACCGTCGATGGCGATCGCTTCTCGGGAAATCCTTTGTGCGTGTTCGAGGATGCGCGCGGGCTCGACGACACGCAGATGCAAGCGCTCGCGCGCCAGATGAATCTGTCTGAGACCACGTTCGTGTTGCCGAGCGAGCGCGCGACCGCTCGCGTGCGGATCTTCACGCCTGGCTTCGAGATGCCGTTCGCCGGTCATCCAACGCTCGGCACCGCGCATGTCGTGCGCGCGCTGCGTGGCGAGGATCGCGTCACTCTCGAGATGCATGCGGGCATCGTCGAGGTCAGCGCAGATGGCGATGCGTGGACGCTGCGCGCTGCAAAACCACCGGCGACGCGCAAGGTCGACGCGACGCGTGGCGAGCTCGCGCGGATGATCGGCTTGCCCGATGACGCGCTGTCGGCGGAGCCGCTCTGGGTCAACACCGGCGTCGAGCAGCTCGTGATCCCGATCCGCGATGCCGACCTCGTTCGGTCCGCGCGTCCGGATCCCGTCCTGATCGCGAAGCACGGGTTCTCCGAAACCCGCGACGAGGCGATGGCGTATCTGTGGGCCTACGAGGGCGAGCAGATCATCGTGCGGTTCTTCTTCACGCAACACGGCGCCGTGATCGAGGATCCGGCGACGGGCTCCGCATGCGCAAACCTGGGCGGCTGGTTCATCACGACGGGCAGCCCGCTCCCCCTCGCTGCCACGCTGCGTCAAGGGGACGTTGTCGGTCGTCCGTCCCGGCTCGGGCTGCGCGTCGACGCAGAGCGGCAGATCTTCGTGACCGGTTCGGCCATCGAGCTAGCGCGCGGCGTCATCGATCTTTAGACCTGCCTGGCAGCTCGAGTAGCCAGTACCAGCATCCTCAAGACGCTGACTCTGCTGGCCTCGACATTTCACGGGTATGGCACGCGGACTGCTGTGTGCACCGTCCATGGAACGGATCCTGTTCGGGCTGCTCGCCGCGAGCGCCACCCTGGCCGCCTGCACTGCCCCGGACGACCCCGAGCAAGGGCCGCTCACCGACGATCCCAACGCAGGCTTGCTGCGCGATTTCCTCGACGGCAAGTACGACTCCGCCGGCCACCCGATCAACGCTCGCGTCACCGAAGCAGAGTCGCTGTGCGCCGCCGCCGGGCCCCCGCACAACGGCGCGATCCGGCTGGCCGAGACGCCCTGCGAAGGTACGGTTCCCGGCTCCGAGCAGAACGGAGACCTCGTCGCGAGCCTGCGCGTACGCGTGCAGAGCTACAACGCGAGCGGCAACATCGTGACCGCTGCGGTGGTCGGCATCGACGGTCAGGTCTATGCGTCGGCCGCGCTGACCACGTCGCAGCTGCGCAGCACGTCGTGGCTCGACCTTCCGCTGTCATGGGTGAGCGACGGGACACCCGTCACGATCAAGCTGACGCCCGCGCGCGGCGCGGTGATCGACTTCGACTACGTCGAGGTGTTCCCGGAACGGTTCGGCCTCGTCGGTTCGCCAGGCTCTGGCGTCTACGCGGATACCGACAAGCTCGTGTTCGAGCTGCCGCGCTCGAAAAAGCTCGACAAGGTCATGCTCGACCAGGTCGACATCACGTCGCGCCTCACCGCTCTGCTCGCGTCGGGCAAGGCGAAGCGCACGACGACGGCGTTCCGCACGCTGGTCGAAGTCGCCGTCGGTGATCTCGCGATGGATCGCAAGGCGACTTCGGAGCTCGAGCTCCGCGCGGGCCAGCTCGCAGCGCGCGTGCAGCTGCTGCGAGAAGCGGTGCCGTGCAAGTACGAGGGCGACCCGAACGGCATCAAAGTTCTGATCACCGGATTCCAGCCGTTCCCGGCGAATGCGTTCCACGAGAACGTCTCGGGCGTCGCGGTCACCTCCCTCGTGCCATCGCAGCTGCGTGGCGCACAGGTGATGCGCATC
>JAYVWH010000363.1:0-2060 GCA_043786265.1 Kofleriaceae bacterium
CAAGCGCCAAGACGCGCACGCTCGACCAAACACGTACGTTCCCGTGTCCGAACTGCAATGCACCGTTCACACGCGGCGAATCCGAGCTCACCTGCGCGCATTGCGGTACGGAGATCGCGCCCGGCCGATTCGACTGGACCGTCACGGGCATTGTCGTCGGCGCGCTCACGACGGTCGGCCCCACGTTGACTGGTACCGTTCCGGAGGTCGGCAATGATCTGGTCACGGTGGTCGATCCCGGCGCGTATGCGGCGATCCAGGCGCTCTACGAAGCGGACCACAACGTCACGTGGGACGCGTTCAGTGCGCACGTCACGATGATCTACTCGCAGCTCAACACCGCGTGGAACGCGCAGGACCTAACGCCGGTGCGCGGCCTCGTCACCTCGTCACTGCTCGGCTATCTGCAGTACTGGATCGACGAGTACAAGCGCCAGCGCCTGGCGAATCGACTCGAGGACGCGAAGATCCAGCGCTTCGCGCTCGCGAAGGTCAGCCGCGATCCGTCGTTCGATGCGATCACCCTGCGCGTGTTTGCCGACGGCAACGACTTCACGCTCGACGCCGGCAATGCGGTCGTGGGCGGCTCGAAGACGGCGCGGCGCGCCTACACCGAGTACTGGACACTGGTTCGCTCGTCGACGCGCCGGGGACCGCTCGCACTCGAACCGAAGTGCCCGAACTGCAGTGCTCCACTGTCGATCAGCGATTCCGGATCGTGTACGCACTGCAAGGCCGAGGTCGAGAGCGGGAGCTTTGACTGGGTGCTGTCGAAGATCGAGCAGGACGAGGTTTACCGGGGCTGAGGCCCGACCATTGCCGGCGCCTGCCAGTGCGGTCACAGGCCGCGGCGCTATCTGACCCCGAGCATGACGCTCGTGATGTCTCGCTCGGCGCGGTATTCTCGCTCTACTTCAGTCGCTGAGCGCACCCGCGTCGCGAGCCGCGCGTGGCTTGTCGCGATAGAGCAGCACGCCATCGACGTGCTTCTCGCGAGGGAACGTCACCGTCGGCACCGGGCCGTCCTTCGGCACATCCGGTCGCTCGTCGAGGTCCGTGAAGATCATCAGCATCAGGATCACGAAGACGAACACCGCGACGACCATCCCCATCGGAAACCGGCCGCCCTTGCGGTGGCGAGCCGGGTTCTTGTTGCGGGCAAGGATGTCGTCGAGGCGGCCCATCGGTCAGCTCGACTATGCCTCATCCCGGGCGGCACGCACGCGCTCTGCGAGCCAGGTGTAGCGTCTGCGCGCGTCTGCGTTGTTGACCGCGAGCTGGACCGCGCGACGGCTACCGACGATCACGACGAGCTTCTTGCCGCGCGTGACTGCAGTGTAGAGCAGCGAGCGCTGCAGCATCATGAAGTGCTGCGTCGCGAGCGGGATCACGACCGCGGCGTACTCCGAGCCCTGTGACTTGTGAACACTGACCGCGTACGCGTGAACGAGCTGGTCGAGCTCGGCGCGCTCGTAGGTGGCGCTGCGGCCGTCGAAGTCGACGCGTAGCATGTGCGCCTCGCTGTCGATCACGTCGACCACGCCGATGTCACCGTTGAATACGTTGCGGTCGTAGTCGTTCTTGAGCTGCATGACCTTGTCGCCGCGCCGGAACGTCTTCTCGCCACGCGACAGCTCGGGGACATTGCCGGCAGGGTTGAGCTTGTCCTGAAGAGCGCGATTTAACGCCGCGGTGCCAAGCTCGCCGCGATGCATTGGTGTGAGCACTTGGACGTCGGTGACTGCGTTGAAGCCGAACCGCGCCGGAATTCGCTCGGACACGAGCTCGACGATCGTGGCGCGCGCTTGCTCGGGATCATCCCGGCCGATGAAGTAGAAGTCCGACGTCGTCCCGGTCGGAGGCTCGAGCTCGGGCAGCTCGCCCTGGTTGATGCGGTGGGCCGACACCACGATCTTGCTCGTGGCCGCCTGGCGAAAGATCTCCGTCAATCGAATCACGGTCGCAGCGCCCGACGCGATCACATCTGCGAGCACGGAACCCGCGCCGACCGACGGCAACTGGTCGACGTCACCGACGAGCACGAGCTGGGCGCCGGGCCG
>JAYVWH010000364.1:0-14566 GCA_043786265.1 Kofleriaceae bacterium
GACTCCGATCGCGCCGGAGACCACGACGGAGCCCGACGAGAAGCTCCACGATGAGCCTGACAACGACGCGACCGAGCAGCATCTCCCCGCGCAGGAGATCCCGAACGCGCCGGCGAAGCCCACGCCGTCGACGGTACCGCCCGCAAAGAAGCCGTAGCGCGTCTGGCGGCACCGGTGTCCGTGGTACCACGCGGTCATGCGCTCGCTCGTGTCGGCGGTGTTACTGGTCGCGTGTGTTCATCCCGCATCCCTTCGGATCGAACCGGGGATGGGCCACGTCGCGCGGTCGATCCGAACCACGTCTCCGGAAGCACGACGGCACTTCGAGGCAGGCCTCGCACTCGCGTACGGCTTCAACTACGACGAGGCAGCCTACGAGTTTGTTGTCGCGCTGCACGCCGATCCTTCGTGTGCGATGTGCGCGTGGGGGCTGGCGTACGTCAGTGGTCCGAACATCAACGATCCGTTCAAGCAGGGGCCCGCGGCCGTCGATGCCGCCGCACGTGCAGTTAGCCTTGCGAAGTCACCCGTCGAGGTCGCTCTCGCGCGCGCGATCGGTGCGCGGTTCGGAGTGGTGCCGACAATGGAGATGCCCGAGCGCCAGAAGCTCGACGCCGCGTACACCGCCGCGATGCGTACGGCGGCGCAGGCTGCGCCCGACGACGATGACGTCCAGACGCTTTATGCGGAGGCGTTGATTCAGGACACGCCGCCGTTTGTCCAGGCGTGGCCCAAGGATGGCAGCCCACCGCTTGCGCATGTCGTCGAGGCGCGCGCCGTGATCGAGCGCGTGCTTGCGCGTTCGCCAGAGCACATCGGCGCGATTCACTTCTACACGCACATCGTCGACGGTGGCCCGTACATGAAGCTCGCCGTGCCGTACGCAGAGCGGCTCGCGCTCCTCGCCCCCAATGCAGGTCACCTCGTCCACATGCCGTCGCACCTCTATCTCAAGCTCGGTCGCTACGGCGATGCGGAGGACGCAAACCGCAAGGCGATCGAGGTCGACCTCGCTCACCTCGCGCGCGTCGCACCCGGCTCGAACTACGCGATGTTCACGATGCACCCGAAGGACTACTTGTGGAATGTCCTCCTGTGGGAGGGGAAGAAGGCGGCGGCGCTCGAGATGGTGAAGATCATGGTCGACGCCGCGCACAAGCCGGGGACCGATCCGATGATGTCCGCAGAATCCGGAATGTTCATGGCGGTTACGTCGGCACGCTTTGGAATGTGGGACGTGGCACTCAAGCTCACCGTCGCACCACCGGGTCCCAGCATGGCGGGCCTAGTCACCGAGTTTGCGCGTGGGCTGGCACTCGTGGCAAAGGGCCGGCTCGACGAAGCGGAGCAGCAGATGGTGCTGATTCGCAATGCGGCGACGATTCCCGACACGGGGCGGGTGCCGGATTTCGCGCCGCACGATCACACGATGCCGCCGGGCGAGCGCGATCACGCTGTGACCGATCCGTCAGCACCTGCCGCCGCGCCGTCGATGCCAGGGATGGGGATACCGGCAATTTTCATGGAGTATCGCAAGCGGATGCTCGATGCCACATCGGCCGCCGCTCTCGCGCAGCTCGAGGGAGCGATCGCTGCGGCCCGCGGTGATCGGACAAAGGCGATCGCGGATCTGCAGCGCGCGGCACAGCTCGAGATGAAGCTGACAGATCTCGGCGAGCTGTCGCCGCTACCGATCCCGGCTCGCCAGCGCCTCGGAGCGCTGCTCCTCGACGGTGGTGACGCCGCGGGCGCCGAAGCCGTGTATCGCGCTGATCTCGCGGCATGGCCCGACAATGGCTGGTCGCTATTCGGCCTGGCGAAGGCACTCGAGAAGCAGGGCAAGAAAACCGAAGCGACCGATACGTGGCTGCGCTTTGAAGTCGCGTGGAAGCGGTCCGACATCAAGCTCACGCGCTCGGTGTTCTAGTTGACGTCGAGGAATACGACGACGGGTGCCGGCGTGGACTCCTTCGCGAAGCACGCGCGGATGGCGGGCATGCGCGGCGCGATCACCGCGCGAATGCCGGGTGCATCGAAGACGAGACGCTGCATGTCAGCACCGTCATCGACGAGGACATCGATCGTTCGGTCGGTCCGGCCGTGAGCCATCGCATCACTTGTGCGCCTCGCGCCACCGCACCATCTCGTCGAGCTTGGACTGCTTGAACGGCAGGCCGAAGCTGCCGAGCGAGATATTCCGCGCTTGGTCCAGACCCTTTGTCGCCGCGACCTCCGCCTCCTGGGCCGATTCGCGCGCAGCGTGCTTGTCGTCGAGGGCCCACTGCGCCTGCGCGAGCGTGTACAGACCGATCGCCACGCGAAACTGCGCCGCATCGCCGAGCTTGGCGTGCGTCGCGAGCCCGTCTTGCGTGAAGCGAACCGCGCGCGCGTACTCCTTGCGTGCAAGCCAGACCCGGCCGAGGCCGAGCTGAGCGACCGCGATCAGCTCGGTCTTGTCGAACTTCGTCGCGAGCGGCAGGCCCTTGTCGAACATCGGTTGTGCTCCGTCGACGTCGTCGACGTAGAGCCGGTCCCACCCGGCGTAGACGTACGCCTCGGCGAGCAGCTGGTCGTTGAAGTCGGACACGGGTAGTGCGGTGACGATCCGGATCACCTCGTCTTGGGTCGGGATTGCCGACTTCCAGTCGAGGAGCACGTCGTAGTACATCGCGAGCGAGCCGAGCGACTGCGCCTTGTGGATCGGCTGCGTGTATAGCGGTGTTGCGCGCAGCTGATGCGCGATCGCGCCATGGAGGTCGCCCGCCATGAAGGCAGCGTTCGAGGAATTGGAGGCCTCCTCGCCAAGCGCGGAGGTGTCGCTCGTGTAGCCAGAGAAAATCTGCAGGACGATTGCCTCCTGCTTCGCGGCATCCTCATTGCGGCCGAGGCGGCGATAGACGAGCGCGAGGTCGCTGCGTGGTGTGATCTCGTCGAGAGCAGTCGCGTGATTGTCTTGCGCGCGTGCGATCAGTGCTTCGAGGATCGGAATCGCCGGTGCCGGATCGGTGGCGCGCACCAGGCAAGCTGCGCGTGCCTCGAGGATCGCGGTGACTTCGGTCGCATTGCGGACTGGATCGAGACGTTTGCCCGCGGCCTCGGCCATCGGTAGGTACGATTCGGGATCCTTGTTCTGCGCGCAGCGCAGCTGAGCAGCAAGAGCGAGGAGGCGGGCGCGTGCACCCGATGCGTCGAGCTGCTCGGCGATCGGCATGCCGCGCTGCAATGCCGCCTCCGCAATCACGTACGATCCGAGGTCGAGTGCGCGCTTCGCCTCGGTCAGCGCGATCTCGAGCTGCGCGGGCAGGTCCTTCGAGGCTGCGGCGCGCGTGCGAAGCGGCTCGAAGCTCGTGAGGTCAGCCGTGCGCCAGCTCAAGAGATCTTGCATCAGCTTCTCGTGTTCCGCGCTCGCGACGGCGAGCTTGATCGCGTCTTCACTCGCGCAGCCCTCGACCGACGGCAGCGATGCGGCCTGCTTGGCGGCTGTCATAGAATCCATGTCCGCGTCGGTTTCGAATGACTGCACGGTATCCGCGAACGCCGCTAGCGCGAGGGCGTGGCACACCGAGCGTGCGGTCGACGAATGCACATCGAGCTGCCCGTGCGCTTCGGCGAGGCAGGTCTCGCGACGCTGGGCCGACCAGCGGGCGGCATAGTCGTCAAGCCGCGCAGCGATCTCGTCGATCGCCGTCGGTGTGAGCCCGCGAGCCTTCAAGCGCGCGACGAGCTGCCCACGCCGCGCCGCGTTCCACACTGCGCCGGTGTTGCCTTGCGTGCTGCACGCTGTCACCGCACCCGACGGCATTTCGCGCCGGGCCATCACGATCCCGATTGTCGCGACCACCGCGAGTGCTGCCGCACCGGTGATCCACGGCCACACGCTGCGCGGTCGCGGCTGCAGTGCCGCGACGAGCTCGCGCATCGAACCGAAGCGCAGCGAAGGATCGGCGGAGAGACCGCGCCGGATCGCGCGCGAGATCGCGGCGGGAACCTTGCGGCGACGCTTGGGTGCTTCGATCTCGCCGGAGTCGACGCGATCGAGGATGTCCTGGAATGTCGTGCCGGGGAACGGACGCGTGCCGTAGAGCGCCTCGTACGCGGTCACGCAGAAGCTGAACTGATCGCTCTTCTCGCTCGCCTCACCCTCGGCCTGCTCGGGCGCCATGTACGCCGGTGTGCCGAGTACGTTCCCGGTCTGCGTCAGGGACATCGCTGGGCTCGTCGTGTCGAAGCTCTTGCCGTCGTCATCGTTGGCGTCGCGCGCGATTCCGAAGTCGCCGACGAGGACATTCCCGTCGTTCGCGACGAAGATGTTGTCCGGCTTGAGGTCGCGATGGATGATTCCGGCCGCGTGCGCGGCGATGATTCCGTCGGCCGCTGCGAGCAGTACGCGCATGACTTCGGCGGTCGTGTGCTCGCCGCTATCGGACCACTGGTGAAGATTCACGCCATCGACCAGCTCCATCGCGACCCAGACGCGGCCCTCGTGATCGCCGACGTCGTAAACCGTGACCACGTTGCGGTGATCGAGTCGCGCCATCGCCTGTGCTTCGCGCTTGAGTCGGTCCGAGCTCGCGCCGCTCTTGATCATCTTGATCGCGACATCGCGACCGAGCTCGGAGTCGCTCGCCTTGTAGACGACGCCCATGCCCCCGGCGCCGAGTCGCTTCTTCAGCACGTAGCGATCGACGCGCTCTTCGGGGCCCACGATGTCCGCATCGGAATCGCCGAGCGTCTCGGTGAGCGGCTTGCTCGGCGGTCGGATCACCGAGCCCTTCGCAACCGCAGCGGGCATACCGCCACTGGTTCCCGCCGCGAGCGTCGCCTCGAGAGCAGGTGTGTTCAGCCGACCATCGCTCGAGCCGGCTGCGAGCGTGTTTCCGCGTGTGTCCGGTGCAGCGTCCGGCGCTGCCGTCTCGTCCAGCGGCGCCGGTTTGGGCGGCTTGGGCGGGTCGTCTTCGTGGGACACCGCGTCACCCTAACACCGGCTAAACCTAATACGTGCAAGGGGCTGCATACCTAGGTGACCCCGTCAGCATCCGGCTAGGGGGGTAGCCAATCGGGCGTATGGCCCCGAGATCATGGAGGCCGGATCTGGCGCCGAAGTTGCGAAGTAGGTGCTCACCATGCCACCCACGCCGGCTACTCGACTTGCCATCCCCCTGCTGCTGCTCGTCGTCGGGTGCAGCGAGGAGCTCGAGGTCAAGCCACTGTACAACCCGGCCAACGGCCGCGTGGTGCTGCAGACCAACCAGGACGTCAGCAGCAACCAGCTCTACATGCGGGTCCGCCGCGGCGTCTTCGGCCAGCTGGACTGCAAGAAGCTGAAGACCGAGATCGAGCAGGTCGCCGACACCAGCGGTGACCGCATCGACGGCCCGTTTGTCGAGCCGAGCCTGACCAAGCCGTTCTACGAGGGCGCGCAGTGGATGAACCCGACGCCCGCGATGATCGCGCAGGCGAAGGCTGGAACCGATTCCATCATCGACGTCTGCCTCATGAGCGGCAACGACATCGTCGTCTCCATGGAGCGTGACCTCTTCCGTGCATGGGACGACGGTCGCAAGCAGGGCCTCGGCGGCAAGGCCGATGACCCGAACAGCGGCGAGCAGATGATCAACAGCCCGGTCGCCTATGGCGAGCGTTGCATCGCCGACCTGGGCGAGATTCCGTTCTTCGAGAAGACCGGCGACGGCGAGTACAAGACGTACGACTGCCTCAACTCGACCGAGATCCCGCTGACCGTCACCAAGTCCGACGGCACCGTCGACAAGCCGCGCGAAGGCACGGTCTCCAAGTGTGACAACCCGCAGTACATCTACTCGCTGTGCGAGGCGGGCCCGCGCGTCGCCGAGCGCACCAACGAGCAGGGTACGCGCTGGGTGCTGCTGTGCCGCAAGAGCCTCGGCGGCTATGCGTCGAACCAGTACAACGACATCGCGATGATCGGAAACAACCCGTTCACGGGTAAGACGTGCTTCTTCCAGAACGCGCTCTACTCCAAGACCGACGGCTCGAAGATCCCGCACCCGGCGGACAAGACGAAGTCGCAGAACCTGTGGAGCGGCGTGCACGGCGGCCTCGGCTCGGGTATCGAGTGCGCGAAGTGCCACGATGCCGACGCGTTCATCCACTCGCCGTGGATCGACGGCGCGAAGGACGCGCAGGGGCGCCCGATCGTCCCGAAGATGGGCATCGACGCCGACTACGCGATCGGCGCGAACGACGCCCCGTACTCCCTGCTCAACGCCCACGGCCAGGGCTGGAAGATGCAGAAGCAGATCGTCTCCCCAGAGGCCAACGCGTGCCTCAAGTGCCACCGCATGGGCGACGGGCAGTGGACCAAGGACTACATCACCCGCCTCGACGGCACGGACTCGTCTTGGACCGGCATCACGACCGACGCGTTCAACGCAGCGAAGCACAAGTACTGGATGCCGTCGGATCAGATCTTCGACACCGACGCGCAGTGGACCCAGTCAACGTTCGCGACCGCACTGAACTTCATCAAGGGCTGCGGCGTCAACCCGACCGGCCCGGGCTGCATCTTCAAGGACGTCCCGACCTCGGTCGCCGGCGAAGACGCGGGCGGCGCGCTGCGTACCCCGGTGTCGCTCGCCGACGACGAGCTCGCGAAGCAGGCAACGACGATCATCGGCATGAACAAGAACACGCCGACCGCGGTGTGCTCGGAGTGCCACGCGGCGAACCAGACCACGCTGCGCGACTGGCAGGAGAAGACGGACACCGCACTGTCGACGTGCCTCAAGAACACGACCGATGGCGGCGTTGCCACGACCGAGAAGAAGAGCAACGTCTCGATCGCCAAGGACGAGTTCAAGACCTGGGGCCCGTTCGAAGTCGCCCTCGGCGGCAAGATCGAAGTCTCGATGACCGGCACCGGCGACGCAGACCTCTACGTCAAGCGCGGCGACGAGCCCTCGCTCGAGTCGTACGACTGCCGCCCGTTCAGCCGCGAGCCGAGCGAGAAGTGCGACGCGACGAAGTTCAACGGCAATGGCCCGGCGAAGTTCTGGGTCGGCGCGAACGGCTTCGCCGCGACGTCGAAGATCACCATCACCGTCACCTACGGCAAGCCGGGCCCGAACACGCCGAAGGCGTTCGACATCGTCGACTGTATGCGCCTCGAGCCGGGTCGCAGCGACTCGCCGTACATCCCGGGCAAGGCGGGCATCTACGCCGCATCGGCGCACCTCGGCTTCTTCCAGGGCGTGTTCAAGGCAGCATTCCCGGCCGGCGAAGGCAGCAACACCGCTGACACGTGGGCACTCGAGTACGGCAAGTTCAAGAACCGCGTCTCGATGCCGAAGGGTAACCACCCGCGCCTGACCCAGGGCGAGCTCGACATCGTCGCCGAGTGGTTCTCTCGCGGCCTCCCGCGCCTGACCACGTACATCGCCGCGGACACCGGCCCGACCTCGTGCGCGCAGAACATCTCGCCGGCCGTGCAGCAGCACGTCACCGCGATGGCGACGCAGGGCTGGGGCGCGGTCAACCGCGGTGCGAACCTCCGCATGTTCGGTTGCGGCACCTCGTCGAACCCGCTCGAGTGCCTCACGAGCCTCCCCGAGGCGCAGACCAAGTCGTACGGCTCGGGCTGGCCGGTCATCGGCAAGCTCCGCGTCCTCAAGGAGCTCGCGTTCAACACCTACTACTGGATGCGCAGCTCGGCGGACGGCCGCTTCGTCGCGAACGGTGCGACCGGTGGCGATGGTGCGATGATCTCCGACCTCCAGAGCAACAAGGACATGAAGGTCAAGGCCGCGTACGACCCGGGCTTCTTCCCGGATAACCGCGGCTGGATGTTCCAGGGCACGCCGATCGGCTCGGGCTTCTGCTCGACGGGCTTGCTCGTCCGCAACCCGGACCGCATCGACTTCTCCGAGGCCGAGTGCCAGCACGTCGATGGCGTCTCGCTCTACCAGCACCTCGGTTCGGCGCTCGGCGGCGGTGACTACTTCGCGGTCAACAGCCAGTTCACGTCGGATAACCCGTCCGGCGCGGTCACCAAGGACCCGAGCTCGGCGTTCGGCAACACAGCTGCGATGAAGTTCACCGCGATGATGTACGACGGCACGCGCTACACCGGTAAGCCGACCGTCTCGATCAACAGCCCGTACGAGGGTGACACGGTCCTCTCGCCGTCGACCAAGCTCGTCATCTCGCGCTTTGGCAACGAGAACGAGCACCTCGGTTACTCGCTGCGCCGCCTCGACGCGACGCCGTCGGGCAGCTCGTACACGGTGGCGACCCCGGAGATTGCTCGCTACTGCGTGAAGGGTGCGAAGCCGTCCATCTCGTTCGACGAGAAGTTCTTCGTGATTCATCACTATGTCGGCCCGGACGACTGGTCGGAGCTCGGCTTCTCGTCGGCGAGCGACGCGACGTTCAAGGAGATGCTGAACAAGGGCACCTCGAACATCTACATCGTCGACATGACCACGGGCGCCAAGCAGCGCGTCACGAACATGAAGCCCGGCCAGTACGCCATCTTCCCGCACTGGCGCTCGGACAACTGGATCTACTTCCTCGTCCGCGACAAGAACACGAACAAGGAGTACGTGGTCGGCAGCGACGCCGCGCTCGTCTGGTAAGAAATTTCTTGGACCTGCGCGCCGTCTTCGGCGCCGCTGCGCGGTCCGGCACCAGCCGGACCTTGCTGTAACCCCCCGCCGGTGCCGATGACGCAGGTCACGCCACTGGCGGTTCTCGTTTCGGCGCCTACGACTTGGGCTAGAATGCTCGAGTGCGTCGAGCGGTGCTGTTTGTAGCCGTCGCCGCCGCTGCCTGTGGGGACGAGCCCGACAAGACGGCGGCGTGTGATCTCGGCACCGCATCGAGCTCGGCGACGATCCAGGATCGCAAGGTGCTCGGTGGGGCCACACCGTATGCGGCGGACCTCGGACTCGCGGCACGCGACGAGGAGCTGCGAACCTCGATCGGGGCGCGCCGCGCAGCGGCATGGCAAGCGGTCGCGAAGGTCCTCGCTCCGTCGCCGCTCGCCGCGACGGTTGCGAATGCGCCGGTGATTCCCGCGTGGCATACGTGGTTCGGCCGCGACGACTTCGATCGCGTGTTCAAGAAGCTGTATCGCGACCTCGGCCCGACGGCGCGGCGAGCGCGTGCGGATCTCGACACCGCGACGATCGATGCAGGCTTCGTGTGGAACACGACCGCGCTCGACGAGGTCCCGGAATGGACGGCGCAGCGCTATCAGGATTACCTGGCGGCGATCGATAGCCAGGACAAGGCGCAGGGTATCGGTGGCGTCAATCGCGTTGGCTATTCGCCGGGTGCGATGCGCGAGCTACTGCACAGCTATACGCAGCAGTACGCGTGCCGGATCGACGCGCCGCCGGATGCTTTCACCGTTCAGCCGGGCCGCGAGGGCAGCATGGTGGCTGCGCACGAGGCGCTCGCCCTCACGGGTTGTGAGTGGAAGGTGCTCGGTCCCTACGTCGCCGCCGCCGGCGCGAAGGTCACCGTCACGTCGACGGGGGACGGCGATGCAGATGTCTATGTCCGCCGCGGTGCCGCGCCCGAGCCTCACGAGTTCGACTGCCGATCGGCCGGCGGAACGAGCACCGAGAAGTGTTCTGTCGACGGTGGCGGGCTCGTCTACGTCGCCGTGTTCGGTGCTGCTGCGAGCGCGGTCGATGTCGAGGTCAGCTATCGGTCCGAGGATGTCGCGTTGCCGACGTGCCTCGCAGAGGAGATGCCGCGCGATGCGGTCCTCGTGAAGTCGGATTGGCGGCGTCAGCTACCGGGCGAGAACCTTCCGACCTTCGATACGTCGGCGGCGCGCATGCGGGAGCGGCTCGACGGCAATGCAGCTTGGACCGATGATGGCAGCGCGAACCCCGATGCGACGGCGATCTACACGGCCACGCTGCCGAACGGCAACACGTTCCGGATGCCCGCGCTGCACGTGATGACGAAGGAGCTCGATCACTGGATGTGGATCACGCTGTGGTGGTCGCCGAATCCCGACACCGATTTCGGCGAAGATCGTCCCGCGGCGGTCGCGAACCTGCCGGGCCCGTGGAAGAACTACAAGATGTGCGCGGTGAGCGCGTACGAGGAAGGAGACCCTGATCTGCGCGGGGGATTTACCGGCACGCTCGGTGATTCGCTTGCCGCGGTGACAGGCGGCCCGGACACGCCATCGTGGTGCAGCAACCCATACCTCGAGCTGGGCGAGCACAATGCAGGAACCAACTGCATCGGCTGCCATCAGCATGGCGGTACCGCGGTCAAACCAGTCGAGGTCCTCGAGATGCAGCACAACGGCACCACGCGGGTGCGGAACAATTTCTTTACCGACTACCTGTGGGCGATCCAGGGCGGGCAGGGCGAGGATCTATCGGCGCTCGTGCAGGCCGAAGTCGACTACTGGGACGCAAACGACCCCTGAACCGGTCGCGTATGCCCTCGCACTGCGTCAGAATTACGGGCGATGGCGGTGGATCTCGAGCTGTCGGTGCTGCAGCCGGCGCGTGGCGGGCTCGGCTTCGTCGCCGGGTTCGCGATCACCGATCAGCTGCTGATCGCCGCCGGTGGAACCACCACCGATGGACCGACGATCCTCGCATCCTCCAACGCTCGACACTTCGAACCGCGCGCGGTGCCCGGAACGCACGGGCTGCGAGACGTGCTCGCGGTCGGTGACGCGATCTGGGTGTGCGGCGAGTACGGGCGTCTCGCCGTGTCGCACGATGGGGGCGCCGCCTGGCGCGTCCTCGAGACTCGTACCGACGCGTGTCTGTTCGGACTCGCCGCGACAAGCGGGGGCGAGGTCTGGGTCGTTGGCGAGGGCGGGTTCGCGGCGCGCGTCGATGCGGCGGGCGTCGAGCGCATCGACTTCGAGACGACCACGCGGTTCGCGAGTGTCTACGTCGTCAAGGACTGGGTCGTCGCGCTTGGCGAGGACGGACACGTGTATCGCTGGCGCGATGGCGACACGATCCGCATGGCAACGGGAACCCAGCAGCCGCTGACGGCGCTCGTGGTGACGAAGCCCGGCACGTGGATCGTCGTGGGTGACGGTGGCTTCATCGCGCGGTCGCCTGACGGTGCTTGGTTCTCGCGGGTGCGCGGGAACGTCGATGTCGATCTCGAAGCAATCGGTGCCTGCGCGAGCGGGCCCATCGTGTGCGCGGGTGATCGCGGGACGGTGCTCGTATCGCGCGACGACGGGCGGTCGTGGCGTCCGTTCTCGACATCGCTGACCCAGCACCTCTGGTCGGTCGAACGGTTTGGCGGCGGCGTGCTCGTTGGTGGTGACGACGGGCTGATCGCGCGGATCGCTCCGCCCGGCGACGATACGTGGGACGACCGCATCAACGTGTTCGGTGGCGCGCGGCCGCTCGACGCGGTGTTCGCGAGCGGACCAGCGGGTTTTGTCGCGAACGGGCTCGCGCCGTACCTCGCGGCGCTCGACCGCAACCACGAGGAAGAGTCGGGCGAGGACGGCGACGACAGCGAGAGCGTGGCCGCTGACGACACAGCGATGGCGGGTGATCTCGAGGCGTTTGAGCTCCTCCGCGAGGCGGGCGATCCGGACGACTTCGAATCAATCCACGGTGTGGCGATTCCGGGCGAGGCGCGGCGGCTGTTCGAGCTGGTCGGGGATGCGGATCCGTGGTCGTCGTTCGACGAGCTGCGCCTCGATCACGAGCTGCTCCCTGACGTGGGCGAGCACAACCTGTTCGAGCTGCTGGTGCGCCGTGACCAGCAGGCCTATCTCGGGACAGGACTCGTCGAAACGTTCTGTGGTGTGTTCTGTATCGGATCGCTCGGTAACGGCGACACCTATCACATGGAGCTGTTCGAGTGGGACGGCGGCCGGCAGGTGCTCCACTACGATCACGACGATCACGCATTCACCGGCGTGTTCGCGGATTCGCTCGACAGCCTCACGTACCTCGCCGCACTCAAGCTCGCACGCGAGCAGGCGCTGATCTCCAAGGAGACCTACGCAATCGGTTTGCGCAAGCTGCGTGGCAAAGTCGCCCCGACCTGGCACTTTGCAATCGGCGACGACGACCCCGAGTTCGTGATGCTCGATCCGAAGCGTCGCGATACCGAGCTGTTCTTCTATCGCTCGCGCTGGATCGTCGCGCTGCTCAAGAACGATGGTGTCACCGATCTCGAGGATATCCCGCGTCTGTTCAATGTCGATTTCAATCAGGTAGTTCCGCAGGATCAGCTGCCCGCACGGTTCGAGGCGTGCGAGAAGTTCAACCCTACGGCGCTGTACTCGATGTGGCGCGCGTACCTGTTCGACGAACCCGAGCTCGGGCGCTACCTGGACATCGCGCGCCGGCACAAGGCACGCCTCGTCCGCGATGCCGCGAAGTTGCTCGACGAGCTACGGGCGGGTCGCAACAAGCTGGGCACGATCACGGATGTTCGCGGCTACCTGACGCGGTTCCGTGCCCTCGATCTCGATCCGCGGCGCGCGGAAGCGCGCAAGGTGGAGGCCGAGGCGCGGCAGAAGCTCGAGGCTTCCCGCAAGCAGGAGATCGATGCAGAGCTCGCGCGCACGCCGTCGACGAGCTGGTCCGATCTGGCGTGGCGATGGCTCGATGATGGAGTCGCACACCGCGCGCTGCTCGCAAAGCTCGATACGAGACCGGACGCGGCGAAGCAAATCGCCGCGCTCGACGAGCTACGCGAGCTCGCCGACGAGGATCGCGAGATCATGCTGCCACGGCTCGCAGGTGAGCTCAGTGGCGAGCTCGAGGCCATCCTCGTAGGAAGCCTGGTGCGCGGGGACTCGCTCGAGGGCGTGCTGCGCCTGCCCGAGGCCATGGTGACGCCGAGCCTGCCCATGCGGGGTCGGCCCGCGCGCCCCGAGGACGAGGAGGCGACCGACGACGACAATGAGGTCGATGACGATGTCGACGACGATGTCGACGACGATGTCGACGACGAGGGCGACGACGAGGGCGACGATGTAGAAGCCGGCGGAGATGGCGCGCCCGGTTGGGACGCGATCGATGCGGCGCTCGCGACGATCTACCGCGGTACCGAGCCACAGGCGCATTACGGCACGGTGCTGCCGTACACCTTCGGTGGCAATGACCCGCTGCACGGCGTCTCCGTTTACCAGCGTGCCACTCCAGTGCCGCATCTCCACTTCGTGACCTATGGGTTCACCGATCTGTTCGTCAAGGAAACAGAGGATCCAGAGGTGAGCGGTTATGGTTTCGAGCTGACGTTCCGGATCGCGCGGCAGCCGAGCGACACCGAGATTCCTTCGTGGCCGCTCGACCTGCTTCAGAATCTCGCGCGCTACGTGTTCAGCACCGGCAACCGGTTCGCGGTAGGGCACAAGATGGGCCTGAACGGTCCGATCGCTCCCGGTCTCGACACGAAGCTGAGCGCAGTCCTGTTCGCGGAGGATTCAGAGCTAGGCCCGTTCGAGTCCGCGCTCGGTCGCGCGCGTTTCATTCAGGTCGTCGGGGTCACGGAGGACGAGTACAAGTTGATCCAGGAGTGGTCGACCGCGGGCCTCGTCGAGGTACTACGTAAGCAGCTGCCGTGCCTCGTCACCGATCTGGGACGCGCGTCGGTGCTCGCAGATCCCGCGGTCGCCAGCGAGGTGCGCAAGCGTGTCGACGCGGAAGGATCGTCGGAGGACCTGACGTTTGCTGGCGACCTGGCCGTGCAAGTGGACCGCGAGTCCAATGCGATTCAGATCGAGCTAGGAGCGCTCTACGCTGCCGCGCTGCCCCGCGCGATGCGGGGTCGGTTGCGCCATGGTCGGCCGTACACGATGCGCGGCCGGACCGCGGAGCTTCGTCTGCGGCCTGGCGACCAGACGAGCTACGCCGGAGAGGCCGACGAGCTCGAGCTGATCATGCCCCCGGCACTGGTCGCCGAGATCGAGCGAAAGCTCGCGGACGGGCTCGCGGGCGAGTACCGGTTCGACGCATGGACGGCGCTCACGATCGTGGTGACGCCGACGCTGATCCGCGATGAGGACGGCGCCGCGATCGAGGTGCGAGGGGCCTCCTCGCCGGAGGCGGCGCGGAGCTTGCTCGACGAGGATCGCGGCCGGCACAACCACGGTCATGCCGAAGGCGGCGGCCACGACCATGCCGACGGTCACGATCATGACCACGATCATGCCGACGATCACGATCACGCTCATGCTCATGCGCATGACCATGACCATGACCATGACCATGACCATGACCACGATCATGACGATGACGACGAGGAGGTCGAGAGTGAAGACGAGGATGCCGCGACCGGCGATCGCGACGAGGCGCCGCCGTCACCCGACAAGGTTCGCGCCGCTCTCGCGATGACCGCACGGGCGTTGCGGCTGGCGCCCGACGATGACGACATCCAGTTCACGCACGCGATGCTGTTGGTCGATGCCGATCGCGCCGGACTGCACGACCGCATCGACGAGCTGATGGCAGGCTTGCCTCGCTACACGCTGTCGAACCGCCTCAATATCCTCACGCGTCTGGGCGCACGCGACCATGAACGGTTTGGCGCTGCAGTCGATATCGTGCTGGCCGACGGCGCCGAC
>JAYVWH010000365.1:0-3365 GCA_043786265.1 Kofleriaceae bacterium
TCGGGGCCGAGCCGGTCGATGAGGTTGGTCGAGGCCGCGCTCTGGATGCTCGCGAATACGTGGTCCCACTTCTCTGGCTTGTGCGCTCCGTCGAGCATCTCGCCGAACGACGGATCCTGCATCGCGTGGCGGAAGGTCTTGCGCGCCTGATCGAGAAGCTCGTAGCGATGGGCGAGAAACAGCAGTCGCGGCGCGACCCCGGTCGCTGCGAACTGGCGCACGTAATCGAGGGCAGCGATGACGGTCTTGCCCGTACCAGTTGCCGCCACGACAAGGTTGCGGCGTCGGCCGTGGACAACACGTTCGGCAACCAGCTTGTCGAGGATGACCTCCTGGAACGGCAGGGCATGGAGCGTGACGAGGAACGCGTCGGGCGAGGACGATGTCTCAGCCGATAACGCCGACTGAAGTCGTGCTCGCTGAGCGGCGTCATCGGGCGAGTACGGCTCGAATTCGGGCTCGCTCCACAGCGTGTCGAACGTGCCCTCGAACTGCTCGATGACATGCGGCAGGTCAGCGGCGCAGACCTTGACCATCCATTCCTGGCCGGCGCCGAGCGCGGTCGAGGTCAGGTTCGCCGAGCCGATGTACGCGGTGGTGAGCCCGGTGTTGCGGCGGAATAGCCATGCCTTCGCATGGAGCCGTGTTCGTCGCGTGTCAAACGACACCCGGACCTGCGCACCCGGTAGACGCGCGAAAGTGTCGAGCGCCGCGACCTCCGTGGTGCCGGTGAAGGTCGTGGTCAGGAGACGGAGCTTTGGTGCGGGGCGACGGGCGAAGTCGTGGAGTGCGTCGTGGATCGCGCGTACGCCGCCGACAGTAACGAAGGCGATGATCGCGTCGACCTCGTCGGCCGTCGCGATCTCGCGGGCCAACTCGTGGCCCAGCGTCGGGTCCAATCGCTTGCGTGTGAGCAAGGTCGAGGTGGCGAGCGGCGACGTCGGTCGTTCGGGGACGGCACCGCGATGAACGGCCATGAGCCGCGAGGACGGTGGTTGTGGTCGCTGATCGCGGACAAGCTCCGCGAGATCTTCCACGACGAGACCGGCGAGATGATCGAGCACCTTTCGGATCAGCTCGTCGGCACCCGCGGCCGGTAGACCTGATAACGCACGCGCGACCACGCTGCCGACGTGACGCGCGAACGTGGCCTGGGCGTCCGCGTCATCGAGCGGCTCGATGAGTCGCGCTATCCCGGTCGCGGCGTCCAGATGGCGCGCCAGCTCCTCGGTAATGAGGTGCCCGACCGCGTGCGGTTCGCCGGAGTCACTCCACGGCCTGCGGAGACGGCGTTCGTGCTCGCAAAGCGCGACGACACAACCTGGCAGTACCTCGGAATCGGTCGTCAGACCGAAGACCGCGGCATGTGGTCGGTGCCCGCCGTCGATCTCGTTACGTGGCGGAAATGGGGCAAGGGTCGCGAGGTCTCACGACGGTTGCCGGATGGTGCTCTCGAGAAGGCACGCCTTGCAGCAGCCGAGCTCCTTGCACGATCTGAGGACCAGCGATGGATCCAGCGTGGCGAGCGTCGCGCCCGGATCCTGGGCGAGGCGCGTAACGGCGGGCTGCGGATCGATGGTGGTTCTGATGGATTCGCGGAGCGCACGGTTTCGCTGATCGATCTTGCTTGGGTGATCCACTCGGCCGAGGACATCGCAAAGGCGGGCGGAATCCTGGATGAAGCTCGTGTCAACAAGCTCCGCTACCTTGACGGTACTCCCAAAGAGTCGACACGATGGATTGATACAGGTTGGGCGATCGCGGCCTGGCGCGCGTTGGAACCGCTATCGTGATCAAGCGCCAGGAACGTCAGCCGATCGCGCGATACAACGAGGTCGACTGCCGCGTCATGATGGGAGCCCTTACTTGGCTCCGCGCGAGTCGTCAGGATGGGACACGGTCAAACGGGACCGATACTAGACCGGCACCTCGAGCGTCGGCGTGAGCCCGATTTCGATGATGTTGTAGATGTCGAGGCCCGCCGCGCGGACGGTCACGATCAGCGAGAACGGTAGCTCTTTGGTCTGCATCCCGACGTAGTCGCTCCACCAGCCCTTCACCGGCATCACGGCGATCAGCTTCGAGCCAGCGAGCAGCGCGGCGCGCCCGGTCCATCGGTCGCTCTGAACCGTGCCGGACTCGCGCCGGTCGGGACCGATGTCCCACTTGAAGCTTTTGCTCTTGTGCTTCTCCGTGGTGCCCTCTCGAACGCGCTTATTAACGCGCCACCGAAACGCATCTTCCTTCTCCTGCGGTCCTTGCATATCCCAGCGAAGGTCCAGGCCGCGAAATGCGCGACGACGCTGCGTCTGCACCTCCGCAAGGTACGACAACGTCACGCGCAGCTCCACGTCGCCGGCGTGATTGAGCAGCGCGTCGTCGTCGACTGGCAGCCGAAAGAACTTCGCGATCTGTTCGGGCGCAGCCTTCGTCGCCGATGTGGTCGAGCGCTTGGGCGGCTTTTGTCGCGGCCGCTCGACCATAACCGCATTCGGCATCGAGTCTTCGATGATCACGGTAGCGCGCTCGCGGACGCACCATGCTGCCGCTTCGGGATTGGGCGCGCCGAACCCGCAGATGCGCAGTCGATCGTCGAGGCTCTCGAACTGCTGCTCCATCTCCTCGGTCCAGCTTGCCGAGTGAACGATTAACCCGCGCACGGTCTCCGGCCGCAGTTCCGGGTTCTCGGTCCAGATGCTCGCTCCGAGGTGTGCTGCCCGCGCCGTCGCTTCGCTCGTCGCCCAGATTGAAGTCAGCGGGCGATTGGGTCGGTGGCCCGTTGTCAGCGATGTCAGCGTTGGGACGGTCGAGTCGGGCAGGGCTCCGTCGAAGGCCACGTTGCCGCCTTCGAAGACAACGTCCGGCTTGTTCGGTACTCGCGTGGCGGACAGCGGCCGCGACGACGAGTGCGGCGAGATACCGCCCACGGGGGCAATCGGCATGTACCCCTTGTACTGGTCGTCGGGTGGCATCTGAGCGCGCATCGTGTAGGCGCCAATGGTGAGGGCGTTCCACGCCTGGGACGGATCCTGGATGCTCTGTACCAGGTTGAGTTGGGGATAGCCGGCCAGGAAGCCAACGTCGGTGCAGTCAGTGTTACCGGCCGCGACACAGATCACTCGACCACGCCCATCGTTGTAGGCGAGCTGATCAACAGCCTGACTCCACGACGTCGGGACGAGCGGATCCATATGAGCCGTCACCGCCATCGCAAACACGCGACGGGTAGCGCGGAGGTGCGTCTCCGCGATCGCAATCGCGCGCACCGTCATCGGCGGCCACGTCGCCCGTTCGCTTCCGTCGGAGCTCGTCGAGGCGCTCGTAATGATCTTGACGCTCTGAATCCAGTGGGATGCCTGCGCGGC
>JAYVWH010000366.1:0-3792 GCA_043786265.1 Kofleriaceae bacterium
GGCAAGACAAAGCTGCTGCCCGAGCTGCTCGCGCGCATACCGGAGAAGTTCAATCGCTACTACGAGCCGTTCGCGGGCGGAGCTGCGCTGTTCTTCCGGCTTGCGCCGCGTCGAGCGGTGCTTGCGGACGCCAACCACGATCTGATCGGCCTCTACACGGCGATCGTGAACGACGTCGGTGCGGTGATCCGCCGCCTGCAGATGCACCGCGAGGCGCACGACGAAGCGCACTACTACGAGGTGCGCACGCGCTGGAACGATCGCGAGGTGTCGTGGTCGACCCCCGAGCGCGCCGCCGCGTTCATTTATCTCAACAAGACCTGCTTCAACGGGCTGTGGCGCGTGAATCGCTCCGGTGCGTTCAACGTTCCGATCGGTCGCTACACGGATCCGCCGATCTGCGTGCCCGACACGCTGCGCGCCGCGCAACATGTTCTGTCGCGAGCCGAGATTCGCCGCGCCGAGTACCGCACCGCGGTCGCGGATGCGCGCGCTGGTGACTTCCTCTACTTCGATCCGCCTTACGACCCGCTCACGCCGACCGCGAACTTCACGGCGTACACGTCCACCGTGTTTGGTCCTGACCAGCAGCAGGAGCTCGCCGATACCGCGCGCGATCTCGTGGCACGCGGCTGCCGCGTGATGCTGTCGAACAGCGACACGCCGTTCATCCGCTCGCTCTACAAGGGGATGAAGATCGATCGGGTGAAGTGTTCGCGCGCGATCAACTCGAATGCGTCCAAGCGCGGCGAAGTCGACGAAGTGATCGTCACCGCCGGTTACTGAGCCCGATCGATGCGGCCACGTCGGACTACGCGAGAGCGGTCGCTTCGGCGTAACGCTGCGTGCTTGCTTCGTAGTCGAGCAGGGTGCCGACCACGCCGGCCGACTTCGCGATGCGGACGATGTCCTCGCGGTTACCCTTGACCACCATGCGCGGCTCGGCGCCATCGAGGGACGACTCGGCAACGAACTGGCGCGCCTTGACCACGTTCTTGAACACCAGGAGATAGGTCTGGTCATTGCCGGCGCGGCACATGACAGGAACGCGGCCCGCGGCGTCTTGCGCCTTCAACTCACCGTCGTTCGAGATCAGCAACACCCACAAACCATCGAGGGTCTGGGAGGTCGTCGTTTGCATCATATTTCGGGCGGATAGATGCGGCTTTTCGGCCGATCTGTCAAGAACGTTTGTTACCGGCGGATCACCCTGACGTATGCTCCGCTCCGAACGTGTCACGGGTCCATCTCCCAGTTGTAACCGGCGTGTCGCGGACCCCGCTGGCCCCGGCAGGCGCAGACCCGCTGCTCGACGTATTTTCCCGTCGTATCAGGTACCTACGCGTGTCGGTCACCGACCGATGCAACTACCGGTGCAGCTACTGCATGCCGGAGTCGCTGGAGCACCAGATGCAGTTCCAGCCCCGGGCGGCGCTCCTGAGCTTCGAGGAGCTCGAGGAGATCGTCAGTGTGTTTGCCCGACTTGGCGTGCGAAAAGTTCGCCTGACCGGCGGCGAGCCGACGGTGCGGCAAGGGATCGTCGACCTTGTAGGCCGGATCTCGGCCATCCCCGGCATCGACCAGGTCGTGATGACCACAAACGGCCACTTGCTGGCCGATCTCGCCGGACCGTTGCGGGCGGCCGGCCTGTCCGCAGTGAACGTCAGCATCGATACACTCGACGCCGAGCGGTTCCACACACTGACCGGCCGTGGCGACCTCGCGCGAGTTCTCGCCGGAATTGACGCTGCGGTCGCAGCAGGCTTGCGGGTCAAGACCAATGCAGTCGCTCTCGTCGGGATCAACGACCACGAGATCGTTGCGCTCTGCGAGGACGCCTGGCGCCGCGGCGCGGTCCCGCGGTTCATCGAGCATATGCCGATGTCCGATGGCGCTCTGTACGCAAAGGAGCGCGGCATCTCGGCTGCGGCGATTCGACGCGCTGTCGAGAGCGAGCTCGGGACATTGGTGCCCGCCGACGACGCCCCGCGCGACGCGGGCCCGGCTCGCTACTGGGGCGTCGGTGCGGACCAAACCAAGCAGGTCGGCATCATCTCGGCAATGACCGAGCACTTCTGTGACGACTGCAATCGCTTGCGCTTGACGGCGATGGGCGACCTGCACGCCTGCCTCGGCCACGATGACGCGGTCAGTCTGCGCGATATCGTGCGCGGCGAAGGGTCGCAGGACGACCTCGTCAGGGCCATCGCGGCGGCCGTTTCGGGCAAGCGAGCGGGCCACATCTTCGAGGACAACGCCCCGACAAAACACATGATCGGGATCGGGGGGTAGGCGGACGGAATGCCGCCTGACCATGCTACGGTTGGGCTCGTTACGGCCATGCAGCAACGCACCCTTGCCAAGATCGCCCTGACGGCAGCCGTCGCCATCGGTGGCGTCGGGTTCCTCCTCTACTCGTCGAGTGAGGCCGCGCAGCACTACGAGATGGTCGACAAGCTCCTCGAAAAGGGCCTCGTCGGTTTCACGGACAAGGCGCTAAAAGTCCACGGCTTCGTCGAGGCCGGCTCGATCACGGAAGCGATCATCAACCAAGAACAGAAGCGGACGTTCGTGCTGCAGAAGAGCGGCAAGAAGATCCGCGTGTTCTCCACTGGCCCGGTCCCCGACACGTTCAAGGAGCAGTCCGAGGTTGTCGCGAGTGGTCGCCTGGTGAAGGGGGTCGACTTGCAGAAGCTCGCCGACGACATCTGCGCGAAGACGAAGGTCGCGGCAGGCTGTCCGATCCGGACCGACGCCGAGCAGGCCTATGTGGTCGAGTCGACGGAGCTGATGGCGAAGTGCCCCTCGAAGTACGACGGCGCAACCAGCAACAAGATCGACACCAACTTCAAGTGAACGGGAGGCCATCGTGACCGAGCAAGGCGTTCCGTTCTCGCCGATCGCACTGGTCGGGTCGATCGCGCTTCTTGCTGCGTACGGCCTTGGCGCTTACACCATCGCCGCCGGCATCGCCGGCAACGCGCGCAAAAACCGCGGGCTCGTCACGTCGAGCGTGTACGGCCTCTACGGCTTCGTCGCGCTGATCAGTCTCGCGTCATCGCTCATCATCTACGCGTTCGTCACGCACGACTTCTCGATCAAGTACGTCGCGGCGACGAGCGATACGTCGATGGCCACCTGGTACAAGATCACCGCGTTCTGGGGGGGGCTAGACGGCTCGCTGCTGTTCTGGGTGCTGATCCTCGGGTTGTTCTCTGCGATCGCGATCGCCACCAACCACAAGAAGCACCGCGACATGATCGGCTACGTCGTCGCGACGATCATGGTCGTGCAGGTGTTCTTCCTGTCGCTGCTGATCTTCACGAAGGATCCGTTCTCGACGTTTCTCACCGCACCGCCGATCGACGGCAAGGGTCTGAATCCGATCCTCCAGAACTACTGGATGGTCATCCATCCGCCGTCGCTCTACACGGGCTTTGTCGCCGCGACGATTCCGTTCGCGTTCGGCATCGGCGCGCTCGCGTCGGGCCGGCTCGACGACCAGTGGCTCGGCAGCGTTCGCGTGTGGATGCTGATCTGCTTTGGCTTCCTGTCGCTCGGACTCATCCTCGGCGGCCGCTGGGCGTACGAGGAGCTCGGCTGGGGCGGCTACTGGGCATGGGATCCGGTGGAGAATGCGGGGCTCATACCCTGGTTCACCGCAACCGCGTTCTTGCACAGCTCGATCATTCAAGAGCAGCGCGGCATGATGAAGACGTGGAACATCGCGATGGTCGTCGCGACGTTCTTCTTCACGATCTTCGGCACGTTCATGACCCGCTCGGGCGCCGT
>JAYVWH010000367.1:0-4645 GCA_043786265.1 Kofleriaceae bacterium
CTGTTAACCGGTCTGGAGACTTTGTTATTTCCGAGCGTTGCATTCGTCACTCGAGTGCAACCCCTGAGCGACTCGCGCGTTCATACAGGGGAGAACCCGCCGTGAATCGTGATTCCAAGACCCAGACCGCTTTGATCGCACTCGCGCGTACGCGCCGGACGCAGCGTGCACTCGCGCATGCGTACATCCATCGTCATGCGCCGCTGCCGACGCTGCGCTTGTCGCTTGGCTACATGACGTCGACGGCGTGCACGACTGACGAGGTCACGGGTCTCGGTCATCAGATGACGCTGCTCGGCGTCGCCGGCGCCGAGGGTGTGGCGTATGTCGTCGAGGAGATCGGCAAGAACGACGCACCGATCATCTATCGGCTGTGGCTCCGCGGTCCGCGCGTCGGCCACTTGGTGCCGATCCACGCCTGGTACGAGCAGTGCGACGACCCTGCAGAGATCCGTGCGCGCATCGCCGCGATCGCGACGACGCTCGAGCCCGCCGTCCCGTCGACGACCGAGGCATGGATGCTGTCGACGCGGGTCGTCCAGCGACGCGCGCTGCGTGTGGCGGGCAGCGAGCCGCCGATCCGGAAGTTCGCGCTGCAGCTGCGCGTCGAACCGGTCGGTGCCCACGGTGCGAGCGGCCACACGACCGTGACTGCGTTCCTGCGCCCGGGTGCGACCCTCGCCGAGGTCTACACGCTGCCCGGTGAGGACTGCGCCATCGCGCGCGTGACCTATACGGGTATTCCCAATGGGTTGGGCCTGCCGAAAGACACGATGATCCTGCTGACTGAATAGCTGGCTCGTAGCCCTGACCTATCAGGGTGTTAGCTGGTCTCATCGATCCAATCTCGCCGCTGGCGCGTACGGCGGTAACCTCTGCTTCGTGGCGCGTAAGTCCTTCATGCGGTGTCTACCGATTCTCCTGCTTTCCGTCGTGGTCCCCGCATGCTCCGGCGATGACGGCACGAGCGACGGCGATTCCGTCGACTGCACGAAGGTCTCCGGCGCCGACGAGTTCACGGTAGGTCTCGCCAAGGACGGAAGCAGCGGCATGCTCGACTTCGCGATGATGTCAGCCGATCCGGCGCCGCCGACGCGTGGCGACAATACGTGGATCGTACAGATCAACGACATGAACGGCGCGCCACTCGAGGGCGCGATGCTCACGGTCACGCCATTCATGCCCGCGCACCAGCACGGCACCCCCATCACCGTGAAGATCACGCCTGCCGGCGCGCCCGGTCAGTACACACTGTCGCCTGTGAATCTGTGGATGCCCGGCGTGTGGGAGACGACGATTCGCGCGACGTCCGCGACTGCGACCGACAGCGCGCTCTACGCGTTCTGCATCAACTGAAAGGTCCGGCTTCGCCGACTCAGAACGGATTGCAGCCGGTGTTCATCGCGAGGCCCGTGCCCGCGGTCGAGCGCCGCCACGTGCTGACCGCTCCAGCGCTGCCGAGCGTCTTGAGCTGACCGCGCACGGCCGGATCGAGATCGCCCGATCCGATCAGCTGGTCGAGCACTGCGTACGGCAGCGGCCGCAGACGGAGTCGCGCCTCGATCCGATCGATCTGGTTCACGGTGCCCCCGATCGCGTAGCGCACGGTCGACGAGTGATCGTAGCCGGGCGCGTTCTGGTCGAGCGTCGTCTGCGGCTTGAGCAGCTTGCTGTCGACGCGCGCGACCTCCCAGAAGAAGTGCGCGGGACTGTTGTCGGCCTTGAACGTGCGGTCCCAGAAGCCGCTGCACGACTGATTGCCCGGCAGCGTGCACTTCACGTACTGGTCGTTGGTGTCCTCGGGGTCGACGCCGTCCGGCACGACGCCGCTCGAGAACACGACGTTGTTACTCGCGTCGTACGCGACGACCTCGAGCCAGGCGCGGCGGTCCTGTGCGGCACCGCTGGGGAACATGTGGCCGACGCTGAACGTGTCGATGCGGACGGTGACCTCGGGTCCCTCGATGCAGATGCCGCCCATTGGCTCCTTCGAGCCGAGCGGCCGCAGTCCGACGATCTTGAGCGCCGAGTCGAGGTCGCGCTGGATCAGCGCCGCCTGGGTGTCGGTCTCGGGGAACGGGGTGAGCGCCTGGTCGACCGCCGGGAACGAGTGCTCGTGGAAGCCGTACTCGCGGTTGCCGACGTCGAGGCCAGGCTTCTCGGCGATCGCCTCGGTCGAGGCGAACATGTGACAGCCGCTGCAGGTCAGCGGCAAGAAGCTTTTCGGATCGTTGATCGCGAACACGGTCCCCTGCCACTCGGCGAACGAGCGCTCGATGTGGACAGCCGCCGGCGTCACCACGTCGTGACACGACCCACACATGGCCGAGTTGTTCGTCTTGCTCGCCATCGCTTCATCGTACTTCGTGAAGTGCGCATCGCTGTTCGCGGCGTTCTTGAGACCGCCGCGCATCGTCTGATCCATCGCGAGCTCGAGACCGTTGTTATGGTCCTCGGCGATCTTGTCGACGTTGTGGCAGAAGAAGCACGTGATGCCCTTGGCCGCAGGCGACAGCGCATCGGGATCGTAGTTCGCGCCCGACGTCTCACCGAGTGCGAGCGCCATCGGGGCGTGACACTTGATGCAGAAATCGCCGAGCTCGCCATTGGTCTCGCGCTGGCCGCGCTTGTTCATCGCGACGAACACCGGGTCCTGCGACGAGTACGCGTGCATCGAGCCCGACCACTGCTGGTAGTGCTTGGGGTGACACTCCATGCAGGTCGCCGGATCCTGCAGCGACTCGACCGAGTACTTCGGCGGATCGCCGCACGCGACGAGAAAGACGGCCAGCACCCAGATCCTCATGGCAGTGCTCCCTGTACCACCCATTGGATCAGGGCGCAGCGCTGCGGTCCTGTCAGGGCCTTTCCCGGTGGCATCTGGTAGTCCTCACCCGGGGAGTCGGTGCGGACGATCATCTCGCTGCAGCTCGGGTCACCCGGGATGACCCTGCCCTGCATCGAATCGAGCAGCTGTTCGTAAGCCACGTCCTGGGATTCGAAGGACAGACCGCCCGCATGGTTACTCCTGGAGTGACAGCTCGACTTCGTCGAACCGCAGCCGACTTTGATCTGGTTGTTGTAGACGTTCGTGAACGTCGGCACGTAGCCCGGCGCGCAGTCGGTGTCGACCACCTTGCAGTCAGGCGGCGGCGTGCTCGGGCAGCCCGCGCTCGTCGCGAGCAGGCCGACGAGGACCAGCCACCGCATGGCTGTCACTGTAGCGTAGGACGCTGCAAAGCGTGGAGTGACTAAGCCCACGGCTGATCGGCGAGCGGGGCAATTTGCACGACGAGCCGCCGGTAGCGCTCGTAGGCTTCATCCAGTGAACCCACCGGGTGGACCGCCGGTCCGTGCGCGGGTGCCTGCGCCGCTGCGGTGCAAACATCGGGATAACGGCCGAGCGCGACCAGCGCGAGCATTGCGGCGCCGACCGGGCACGTGTCGGGGTGTGCCGGCGTGCGGTGCGGCAGCCCTAGCGTATTGGCGCGAATCTGCAGCCACAGCGCGCTGCGGCCCCCGCCGCCAAGCACGATCACTTCTCGCGCGGGCAGCCCGAGTGCGACCAACCGCTGGACGACATCACGGCACGCGAAGGCGATCCCCTCGAGCAGTGCGCGCGCGATGTGAGAGCGATCGTGCGCGGCGGTCAGGCCGTGCAACGTCCCGCGTGCGTGGCCGCGCCACTGCGGCGTCATCGCACCGGCGAGCGCGGGGATGAACGTCACGCCCCCGGCACCGGGTGGTGCAGTCGCAGCGAGCGCATCGAGCTCGGCATCGCTGCCGATGCAGAGTAGCTGCCGTGCCCAGCGCAATGCGCCGCCCGCCATCCAGCCCGGATTCTCGACGAAGAATGCGCCCGTCGGATACGCGTGTGTCTCGACCATGGGATCGGGTAACGCGTGCCACGGGTCGCTCGTCGCACGCGTCGCGCGCACGTCGAACACCGGAACGTCTGCCACCGTGCCGACAACCTCTGCGGTCCCGAGCGCACACGCGATCAGGCCCGGTTGCGCGATGCCCGCGCCGAGCGGTGTCGCGAAGTCGTCCCCGGTGCCGACCGCCACCGGCACGCCGATCGGCAGCCCGAGCAGCGCCGCGCCCGCCGCGGTCAGCGTGCCCGCGATCGAGTGCGCGGGTGCCAGGGTCGGCAGCTCGCTCGGATCGATCGCGAACGCATCGAGCAGCTCGCGTGACCACGCGCCACCGACGAGGTCGTACAGCATCGTGGTCGATGCATGCGCCGGATCGAGGACAGCCGCTCCGCACAGCCGCTCGACGAGGTAGCTGACCGGCTGGTGAAACCGGGCCGCGCGCACACCATGCTGGCGCAGCCACGAAATCTTGGGCGCCATGTGGCTCGCATCGGCGACCTGCCCGGTCAGCTCGAACACGCGCGCCGCCGCAACCCTTGCGAGCTGATCGATCGATCGGCCGTCCTGCCAGATCAGCGCTGCGTGGAGTGGCGCGCCGTGCACGTCGACGGCAACGCAACCGTCGAGCTGGCCCGCGACTGCGACACCCTCGATGTCTTGCGCCTGCATCCCCGCCGCCATCAGTGCGCCTTGCACCGCCGGTGCGAGTGCCGCTTCCCATGCGTGCGGATCCTGCTCGGCCCAGCCTGGCTGCGGGTGACGCGTCGGGT
>JAYVWH010000368.1:0-3357 GCA_043786265.1 Kofleriaceae bacterium
GAGACGCGGGTCGCCCACACGTGCAGCCACACGCGGTACGCAGGATCGACGTCATCGGCGAGCGACTGCCAGTACTCGGCGGTCGGCATCACGCGAACAACGTCTGCGTCTCGCGGAGCAGACTCCGGCGACTTCGACCACGAGACCGTGAACACCCAGAAGTCGGCGTCCGCGTACCCAACCGAGGCACGTAGGTCCGCGAGCAGGCAGTGATGGCGGCGCAAGACTTCCGCGTGCTCATCCGGCGTGTCCGCGTACCGCTTGGCCTCGGGCAGGCTGTGAAAGCGCACCCAACGATCCGAGCACGCCGCGCGCAGCTCGTGGCCGACCGGACGAAACCCCGGCCAGCGCAACTCCCAAAGCGCCGATAGTCCCCGCACGTCCACGCTGCCGTCCATCCGCGTCGAATGTTCGCGCTCCGGGCCGAGTCGACTAATCGGGAGTCGTTTCGTCGCTGTCGACCGACTCGTCCACTGCGTCGACTTCCGCAGCAGCAAGAATGTCGGACTCGACCGCTTCGGCCTCTAGCCGCTCCACATCCTCGTCGTCGGCGCGGTCGTGCTGTCGAGCAACCTCATCGAGATTTGCGCGCTCTTCGAACGAGCCACCGGCGACCGCGCCGAGCTCCGGATCGAAGTCGGGCGCCGCATCGGTGGCAGCTGATCGCGGACCCGGATCGTCGGCGACGCCGTCCCCCCCAGCGCGCGGTTCGTCATGCGTGTGGGCATCACCCCGGGTCGTTCCCGCGGTGGCTTCCGAGCTCGCGCCGGCTTCCGAGCTCGCGTCATCGTCAGCGAAGAAGACCGCATCATCATCCGCCGACACCGCATGCTCCTCGTCGGCTTCAGACAGAGCCGCCGAATCGTGCACTCCAGCCGCGCTTTGTTCGACGTCGGCACCCACGTGGGTTTCAGACTCGGTCCTGCCAACGCGTGCTTCAGACACGTGGGCCTCAGAAGAATCGCTGGCACCCACGTGGACTTCAGACTCGGTCGCGGCCACATGGGTTTCAAACTCAACCGACATCAGCGTGGAATCATCATCGGAGGCCGGCGCGCGAAGACCCCCATCGGACGCGTCCGTGAGCTCCTCGTCCTCGGCTGCCTCGTCCGAGGCGACCGATGACGCCTCGATGTCCTCGTCCTCGACGATGGTCAGGGGCTGCCCCCAGCGATCGTATTCGATACCATCTCGGATGACGTGGCCCGGCGGAAGGTGCGGCTCGTCGTCCGCCGCGGCAACATCGATGAAGTTATCTGGCGCAACGCCCATGTGCCGCGAGCTCGCATCCTCCTCGAGCGACGCACTCGCATCGACGGACGCAATGGCCGCGATCGCATCGGCCGGGTCGGTGCTCGACTCGCCCGTCGCAGTCTCGCCCTCGTCACCGTCTGGGTCCTCACCGCCATCGGCCGGGTCCGCACCCAGCTGATCGGTCATCACCTTGCGGCTCTCGGCGGTCAGCTCGCTGTATTCGCGCAGCGTCGGCAGCTCGCGCAGATCACCGAGGCTGAAGAAATCGAGGAACTCTCTCGTGGTCCCGTACAGCATCGGGCGACCCACATCCTCCTTCTTGCCGAGCGTGCGGATCAGCGCCCGATCGAGAAGCAGGCGCAGCGTTGCCGACGAGTCGACACCGCGAATGTCATCGATCTCGGGACGCGTGATCGGCTGGCGATACGCTACGATCGCGAGAGTCTCGAGCTGCGCACGCGACAGCCGCACCGGACGACCGGCGATCAGCTGCTGGACCCACACCGAGTACTGCGTGTTCGTACGGAACTGATAACCGCCCGACACCTGCTGCAGCGCAACGCCGCGACTCTGATATTCGGCGGCGATCTCTGCGAGCGCTTGCTCCAGACGCTTCACGTCGGCGACGCGAGTGAGCTGGCGCAGCCCTACCAATGTCACCGGCTTGTCGGCGGCGAACACAAGTGCCTCGACGAGGTTCTTGAGCTGCGCCGCTCCCATGCTGGCGGCCGTCGTCGGCAGCGCAGCCCCCAGCTCATCACCAACAACTTCGAGGTCGGTTCCAACCTCGGCGTCACCGAGCTCGGCCTCGGCCTCGGCACGCATCATCGCGTCCTCGACCGCCGCGATTGCTTCACCTTCGGCGGTCGCGACCACCTCACCAGCGGACTCGCCGACACTCTCGGGTGCGGCGTAGTCGCCGGCTGCGTCGAATGCGGCCTCGTCGGCCTCGTTCGCTGACGATTCATCGTCGGAGACCGACTCGCCTGGGTGACGGGCTACGGCGTCGAGCTCTGCGAGCGCGATATCGCTGGCCGCGAGCTCGTGGGCATCGGAGTGCTGCTCGCCGTCCGTCGCGGGCTCGGCATCGGCCCCGCGGCCCCGCCGTGACTTGCCACCCCGACGCTTGCGCGTGCCGGTCGGCTCCGGTCGGGGCGCGGCCTCGATCGGTGCGCCTTCCTCTATCTCGACAGAGCCGGCCTTTGCGGCCGCGCGCGCGTCGTCCGACGCAGCTTCGACGGCCTCGCCTCCGTCAGCTTCGACGGCCTCGCCAGCGTCGTTCGACGCAGCTTCGACAGGCTCGCCGGACAGCTCGCTCGTGGCCTCGTCGGCATCGGTCGTCGCCTCGGCCCGGGCCTCTGCGCCCTTGCCCCTACCCTTGCCGGCCTTCCGCTTGTCGACCAGCTCCTGCGCTGCAGCGACGAGCGTCGTCGCGTTGGCGTCGATTACCTCATTGGGTCCGCTACCTTCCGCGAGGATCTCGGCGGGAACGGCATCGGCAACCCGTTTGTCTTTGGCGCGTTTACGGCTCACAGAGTGTTCCGACCCTTAGCACGGCCGGCTGACACTACTTATCGATACTCGTCGCCGCCAGCCACGGAGCGCTCCATCCGGGCCCGGAGATCTTCCCCGGCACGCTCGATGAAGATTTCCTCGTCCTCGTGTTGCGTGATCGCGATCAAGCGGAGCTTGGCCATCTCGAGCAACGCCAGGAACGTCACGACGGCCTCGTGCTTGATCTCGTCAGCGGCGCGGGCAACGCCCTCGCGCAGGAACGAGAACATCGAGGTGAACGAGAACCGGCCCTCGACCTCGAGCCGGTCGGTCAGCTCGGAAATCTTCTGGGAGACCGATAGCCGGTCGATGAGGACGTTGTGCGCGACCTTGACCTTCGCTTGCCGCATCACCCGGTCGAACGCTTCGATCAGCTTGTGGACCGGGAACGAGGCCAGCGGCGCGATCGCATCGGTGTCGATGCCCTCGGCGACGGCATCCTCGGTCACGGTGCCGCGTCCCCAGACGTTGCGCCCGACCACCGGCCGCTGGCCGAGCTTCTCGGCCGCTTCCTTGTACTTCTGGTACTCGAGCAGGCGCTTGATCAAG
>JAYVWH010000369.1:0-5753 GCA_043786265.1 Kofleriaceae bacterium
CTTGGGTCGGCTAACCCGCAGACACCCCCAGGCAGATCACCAGGCCTTGCGCCAGGTTAGGCAGATTCAAGAAACCTAGGCCGCCGGAGGCCGTCGCACGTTTGAATCCGCATGCCCAGCCGCACGTCGATGCTCGCCCTGATGGTCGCTGCCTGCTCCGGAGGCGCGAGTGTCCCCCGTCTGATCACGACGACGGAGTCCGCCGAGGTCATCGCCGTTCCGCTCACGGCCGCGTCCGCAGAGATCGCGGAGAGCAAGGCGCTGCGCGAGGAGATGACGCCCCCGTGGTCGCTGACCGCGAGTGACGGCAGTGGTCTTCTTCTGACGCGCGTCGACGCGAAGGCCGTGTTCGAAGGTCCGCTCGCGTTCACCGAGTTGCACCTCTACTTCCAGAATCCCGAGGATCGCGTTCGCGAGGGCACGTTCCAGATCACGCTGCCGCAAAACGCCGCGGTGTCGCGCTTCGCGATGGAGACGAACGGCCAGTTCATGGAGGCCGAGGTCGTCGAGAAGCAGCTCGCGCGGCGCGCGTACGACGACATGCTGCACCGCAAGCAGGATCCTGCGCTGCTCGAGAAGGCCGCGGGCAATCAGTTCACCGCGAAAGTCTTTCCGATCGCGGCGCGCGCGCAGAAGCACATCGTGATCAGCTACAGCCAGGAGCTGCCGGGCGCGCAGTACATGCTGCCGCTCAAGGGCCTCCCGAAGACCCAGCACGTGGACGTCGCTCTCGCGATCACTGACGACCACGGTAAGCGCTTCGAGCAGAAGCTCAGCGAACAGAACTGGATCCCCGACCGCGACTTCGTTTCGACGATCGGCGGGGCTACTCCTACGAGCGTCGGAGTTGTCGCACAGGCGCTGTCGGCGACCGGCGCATCGGGCACGTACGTCGCCGCGCAGATCCAGGTCGGCGAGGAAGCGGCGCTCTCGCACCAGGCGCCGACGGGCGTCACGATCATGGTCGACACCAGCGCCTCGCGCGCGCTCGGCTACGCCGGGTACGTCCGCCAGGTCCGTCAGATGATCGACAGCCTGCGCACCACCTACGGGGCGACGTTTCCGATCCAGGTCGTCGCGTACGATCAGGACAGCGAGGAGATCTTCACCGGTCAGGCCTACGAGTTCGGTGACGCGCAGGTAAAGAAACTGATGGAGCGCGGCGCAGCTGGCGCATCCGACCTCGGCCAGGCGCTCGCGTGGACCGCGCAGCATTCACCGCTCGCGCGCGTGCTCGTCGTCACCGACGGTGTGATCACCGCCGGCACCGAAGGCGCCGACCTCGCGAACCAGGTCGGGAAGCTTGCGAGCGTCAAGGTGGAGCGCATCGACTTCGCGCTCGCCGGCGGTCTCCGCGACGAGAAGGCGATGGCGGCGCTCGTGCGCACGGGCCTGCAGCGCGCCGGTACCGTGCTCGATCTCGACAAGGATCCGATAGCGACTGCGATCGCCGAGAACGTGGCGCTCGACGTCGTCATCGATATCCCAGGCGCCGAGTGGGTCTACCCCAAGGTCATCCCGACGGCGCGCGCGGGTCAGAAGACGACCGTCTATGCACGGCTCGCCAAGCCGGTGCAGACGCTCGACGTCAAGGTCGCCGGCAAGGTGCAGAGCATGAGCGTACTCGGTGGAACGCAGCCGCTCGTCGAGCGCGCGGTCGCCGCTGCCGAGATCGCCGAGATGGAGGAAGCGCTCGCGAAGTCGACCGGCAAAGATGCCGCGTCGCTGCGTGTGCAGATCGCGAAGAAGTCGGTGTCGGCTCGCGTGATCTCGAGCCAGACGTCGCTACTCGTGCTCGAGAGCGACGAGGACTACGCGACTTACGGCATCAACCGCCGCTCGCTCGGCGACATCCTCGTTGTCGGTGCCAACGGTATCGAGCGCCGCGGGCGCACGCAGGTCGTCAAGCCGCAGATCGCGACGAACGGCACCGAGCCGCAAATAGCCGAGAAGAACGACGCCCGCGACAAGAGCAAGGGAGCCGCCGCTACCAATGACATGCCGAGCGGTGTCGAGGACGGCGTCGTCGGCGGTCAGATGGCGAAGAAGGAATCCGAGGCAGCTGACCCGATGCCGGCGATGGGCGGTCGCGCGAGTGGTCCGGGCTCGCCGCGGTCGGCCGGCTCCACCGCTGCGCCTGCGCCTCCGCGGGAGGAGAGCCGGCCCGAGCCGCGCCCGTCGAGCACGACGGTCGCAACCGAGAGCCGCCGCGATAATGGCGCTCGCCTCTCCGGCGCACCAATTCACATGGATATGGCCGACGGTGACAGCAGCGGCGGTGGCGGTGGTGCCAGTGGCGCCGCGAATCGACCGTCGTGGCCGCCGCCCGATGCGCCGCCGGCGCTGACCGGTGAGCTCGCGCAGATCAATCGCCTGCTGCGCGCGAAGCAGATCGACGCCGCAGTCGCCAAGGCGCGCGATTGGCACGCGCGAGAGCCGGGCAACGTCCTCGCGCTGATCGCACTCGGCGACTCGCTCGAGGCGAAGGGCAGCACCGTCACTGCGGCGCGCGTGTACGGCTCGATCATCGACCTGTTCCCGGGTCGCGCGGACATGCGCCGGTTTGCGGGCGAGCGTCTCGCGCGCATGACGAACCACGCGAAGGACCTGATCGTCGACACGTATCGTCGCGCGGTTGCCGACCGCCCCGATCACATGACGGGTCACCGACTGCTCGCGTACGCCCTCGTGCGCGCCGGTAATCCGGCCGATGCATTCACGGCGATCCTCGCCGGCGTGGACCAGACCTATCGCGGTGACAGCTACGCCGGTGGCGAGCGCGTGCTCAAGGACGACGCCGAGATGATCGGTGCGACCTACGCGGCAGCCGAGCCCGGAAAGCGGGACGAGATCGCGAAGGCGCTCGCGAAGCGCGGCATGAAGATCGCAACGCGCTCGTCGACGCGCTTCATCTTGTACTGGGAGACCGACGCTAACGACGTCGACTTTCACATCCAGGACGCCAAGGGTGGTCACGCGTTCTACTCGAGCAAGCAGCTGCCGTCAGGCGGCGAGCTCTACGCCGACATCACCACCGGCTACGGCCCCGAGTGCTTCGCGATTCCGGGGACGCCGCACGCCGGCCCGTATCACCTGTCGATCGACTACTACTCGCAGGGCCCGATGGGCTTTGGCATGGGGCTGCTCGAGATCCAGCGCTTCGACGGCAAAGGCGGGCTGACGTTCGAGGATCGCCCGTACGTGATCATGAATGACCACGCGTACGCCGACCTCGGCTACATCAAATAGCGGTGGCAAGGTCTGGATTTTTGGGACTGCGCAGCAGCGCCGAAGGCGGTGCGTAGGATTACGACCAGCCGACCCAGTAGTAGACAAGCGCGTGGAAGTTGCGCGCCTTGTGGGCGAGCTCCACGCCCGGATGCACCGGGCCGCGATCCTTGGCGTCGCCGACGACGCCCGGCCACGGATCGATCATCACGAGGTCCTCGGTCTTGTCCTTGGGATCGAGGCGATCGATCGTGATGCCGACCGCGTGCGCGACGGTGTCGCCCAGGACGTCTTTACCGGCCGCGCCGGGCTCGGGATGGATGCGGCTGAAATCGGTGGGCAGCATCGCGCCGCGATAGCCCTTGCCGGCCTTAACCCATTCGAGCAATGCAGGCGTCTGCAGCGCGACGCGGCGGCACTGCAGGCGATAGCCGAGCTCGTGGAGGCTCGACACTCGTCCGCCGAACCAGCGGTGCACCTTCTCGATGCTGCCGCCTTCGCGCGATGTGTTGAGCTCGTGAAACATGTGCTCCTGGATGCCAGGGGCATATGCGCCCGCCGCGTACGCGATGCGGCGCAACAGATATGCGGTGACGGCGCCAGGGCACGCGTTCGACGTGTGAAACACGGGGACCAGAAAACGGATGTCTTCCGGTCGCTGCAGGACAACATCGTCGCGAGTCATCGCTACTTCCACGAGCGAACCGGAGCGTACACGAGCCCACCCGGCGCAGGGGTCGCCCGGGTCATGGATCGCAAGTCGGCAATGCCGACCCCTGCGATCGATCGAGGTCCCGTCACACAACTCATACGCCTTCGGATGCGCCGGACTTCCCTGAGCTCTTTGGCACCGACTGCCGTCGGCCGCCGCCATATATTGACAGTATGTCAGTCATCTTGTACTGACAGAGTGTCAGGATATGCCGCGCCGCCCCGACCTCGCTCGACGCACCGAGCTCGCCCACGCCGCCTTCGAGGTTCTGCGCACGCGCGGGACCCAGACGAGCATGAGCGAGCTCGCGGATGCGCTCGGGGTGAAGCGGCCGACCCTGTACTTCTACTTCCCCGATGTCGGCGCCGTGTTCGAGGCGGTGCTCGAGCAGACCTACCAGGCGCATGCCGCACTCGTGATCGAGCGCATGCGCGCCGAACCGCACCCGCTCGACCGGCTGCGGGCGATGGTCGACGTCACCGTCGCGTTCCACCGTGAGCGGCCGCAGCTGATCGGCGGCCTGTTCCAGCTGTGGGCAATGGGCGGCCGCGATGTCGCGATGGTCGTGGAGCGTGGGCGCCGTGCGCTGACCGCCACGCGTGATGTGTTGATCGCCGATCTCGCAGCGGGCGTCGCGCGCCGCGAGGTCCGGGCGTGCGAACCGGCGCACGTCGTCGATCTCGTGCTCGCCGTGCTCGACGGCGTGCTCGTGCATCAGGTGCTGGGCCTCGCGCGCTCCGATGGCGCGATCGAGGAGCTGACGGGCAAGATCATCGAGCCGCTGCGTATCGACAGGTCGAAGCGAACGAGGAGACAGAGATGACAAAGATGACAAAGCCACTGTTCATGGCGCGCCTTGCCGGCACGCAGCAAGAGATGGGGACCCAGCACGGTCGTCTGGTCGCCTCCGATGCGCGCGAGCTCGTCGAGTTCTACCGCACGATGCCGGAGCGCGCGCTCGCTGGAAACGTCGAGGGGGTGCCGGGTCGCATTGCACGCCTCGTCGCGCGCGGGCTCGCCACCGCATGGCAGGCGAATCTCTCCCGCGACCGTCCCGATGACCTCGCTGCGCGTTCGCGTGCGTTCATCGCCGCATCCAACCCGGGCGCGTCGAACCGGGTCGCGCTCTACACGCTCGCGACGATGGACTCGATGCAGAACTGCGTCTCGCTCGTGGCACGCCGTGGCCTCGGCCCGTTCGCGGGCATTACTCACGCCGCGGACGAGCTGTACCGCCCCGACCTGCGCGGAGTTGCCGGCATCGCACACCACATCGCCGCTCGCGCAGCCGCGTCCGCCGCACCCGCGTGCACGAGCGTGATCGCGTGGGGCGATGCGACGAGCGACGGCGAGCTGCTGTTCGCACGCAACTTCGACTTCCCCGGCGTCGGTGTGTGGGACGCCGCGCCCGCGTTCGTGATCAACGCGCCGACGGGGGGCCAGCGCTACGGCTTCTTCGCGCGTCGCGGTGCTGACACGGCCGTCGTCACCGTCGTCAACGAGGCCGGTCTCGTGATCGCGCCGCACACGCGCTGGCACGTTGGTGCCGCATGGAGCGGGGCGATGATCATCGACGTCGTGCACGACATCGCGCGTCGCGCCGAGACGCTCGACGATGCGATCCGGATCGCTCGCGAGCGGCCGATCTCGTCGACGTGGGGGATCGCGGTCGGCTCGGCTCGCGAGAAGAGCGGCGTCGTCCTCGAGATCGCAGGGCCGCAGGTCGAGGTCGTTCGGCCGCCTGCCGGTGCGCGCTTCCTCGTGTGCGCGAATCGCTATCGCACCGCGTCGCTGCAGGCCGGGCAGGTCGCCG
>JAYVWH010000370.1:0-3039 GCA_043786265.1 Kofleriaceae bacterium
CAGGCGTCGTCGTCGCACCCAGCCGAGCACGCCGAGCGCGAGCCACCACGATCCGGTTCCGCCGCCGCTCGCGCAGCAGCCGCCACCGCCCGTCGACACCTCGTCGATGCAGGTCGCGCTGCAGCCGTCGTCGCTGTCGTGGTTGCCGTCGTCGCACTGCTCTCCGGAATCGATCTCGTTGTCGCCGCACGACGGGATCTTCACCACGCCGACGACGCACACATCATCGAGCGTCCAGCCGCCGAGCTCTTTGCCGAAGTCGCTGTCCAGACCCCACGTCAGCTGTAGCGTTCCGTCGGAGATCCACGGCGTGATGTCGATGTCGTGGAACCGCCACTCGCGGTCGACGTGATCGAGCGTTCCGTTCGCGGCGCTCGCGTTGCGCCAGACCTCGGTTCCATTCGCGCTGATCGTCGCCTGGTCGAACGTGCCGTCCTCTACGGTGAGCCAGCGCCGGTACTGCAGGCGCACGGTCTCGAACGACGGGATCGGGATCACGGGCGTCGCGATCACGGTGGTCAGATTCGCGCGATACGCACCGTCGGCGGCGACATCGGTCCCGTACACGGCAGCACCGGAGAACGGCGCATCGGGATCCGGTGACGTCGGATCGACGAGCAGCGCGCCCCACTGCCACTCGCGGCCGATGTTGCTTGTCTCCTCCCACGCGGGGTCGGCGTCGAATGGCTCGCACCAAAGCGGCTTCACCTCGCCGATGTAGAGCTGGTACTGCGGATCGGCGAGGTTATTCGGATAGCTCTGTAGCGAGCCATCCGCGAACGTGACGTCGACCGAGTAGGTGATCAGCGTTCCGTCAGGCTGATCGGGAAAATCACCGGCCCAGTCATCACCGCTCGCGACCAGCGAGATCTCGCTCGGTACACCGTCGTTCGCCTTCCACGTGACCTTGATGGCTGTCACCGCGAGCGGCGGGCACGCGGTCCCGGTCGGCGTGGTGACGCGAAGCGAGATGTGACGGTCCGTGACGATCGGTGCGCCGACCGTCGTCATCACGTAGCCGGGCACGAGGCCGTGGCGTCCGAACGTGCCCTCCACCGCGCAGAAGTTCGGGGTGCCATTGCCGAGGTTCGCATCGTCGTCGTCGGCGACGAGCGCGGCGGTGTACGTCGTGCTGATGTCGTCGGCGTGCTGCATGATCCCGGTGAAGATCTGCTCGGCGCGCGCGATGCCGGGGGCTGCGCCGAGGTCGGCGATCAAGCGCTTACGCAGGTCCCACAGCGCGCCGCCGATGATGAGGCCGCTGACGTGGGTGTCGAAGTCGAAGTCCTGCGGGTACACGCGCTCGTAGCCCGGCGGATCGAGCTGCCGCAGTGGAACGTCGGTCCGGTAGAAGCCGCGACCCATTCCCGGATCGCCGGTGATGTCCGTTGCGAAGAAGTCGGCGAGTCCCTCGGACAGATTCGGCTCGAACGCACCCATGCCGGCAATCACCGATTGGTTGTGCAGCGAGTGCCCGAACTCGTGGAATACGACATCAGCGATCAGGCCGGTGTTCTCGCAGCCCGCGCTGCTGCGAAAGAAGTGCACGTCGTCGCCGGTCGAGAACGCATTGCACGACCCGGCTTCGTTGACGTGAAAGTCGGTCTGCCCGTCCAGATATGGAATCACCGCCGGGTTGATCACGCGCGCTCGCACCTTCGCGATGTTCGCGTAGACGTAGGTCGACACCTGCGCGTCGTCGGTCTCGCTGGCACTTGCATCCCACACGCCGGTCGCACCCGGTGCCACGTTCAGCGTCGTCATCGCCGACGCGCCTGCACTGTTGATCACGCGGACGTAGGTGCCGGCGACCGAGGTGATCACCGTCGACGGCGACGTGCCGGTCCACGTGAACGCGCCATTAGCGGCTGTCGTGGTGTTTGTCGCATTGACGAGGATCGCCGCCGTGCTCGCCGGATAGCTCGCGCGCGCGCCCGCCGCGTAGCGAATGCCAGCGTTGTAATCGAGCGTGCCGCTCGCGAACATCACCTTGCTCCGCCTGCCGACGATCTCGCCGCCCGCATCGACGTAGACGTCCCAGTGCTCGGGGGTTGTCGTTGACTCAGCCGCGATGACATCCGCGACGCGATATCCGGCGGCCACCGCGACGACGAGGCGCTCTGCCGTCGAGTGTGCGCGTGCACCGAGGGATGTCTCCACGCGCTGCACCTGCGCGGCATGATCGACATGCGCGGGGATCGTGGCGACGACGTTCGGTCGCGCCGACGATTTCACGGCGACCAGCTGGTCCCTTACGATCACAAAACCGACCGCACCGCTGTCGACACGCAGCCCGCGCCAGTGCTGCGCGAACGTCACCGTGCGCGTGCCGCGATCGAGATGATTCGCGAGCAACGTGAAGTCATTCGTGCTCGCACCAGGCGCCAGCACGTCGAGGTGTGCGACAAGAAATGCGCGTGCCGTACGCTCGGCAGCCGCGGCATCCGCGACCGCGCCAGACATGTCGACGTGGCCACCCCACATCCATGCCGGCACGCCGGTGTCAGAATCCCAGCTCGCATGCCAGCCGCCCTGGGCGAGAGCGGCGAAGGGGGGCGCGCGGCGCGGTGTTGCCGTCGTCAGTACGCGCGGGTGCGGTGCGTTGCTGCCATCACGTGCTGCCGCAGGCGCGATGCTCGCGAGGAGCACGCCGAGGGAGACAGCCAAACGCACCGCCAAACCTTGGCACGACTCGGGGCCGTTGCGTGTGACGATGATCGCGGACGCGGGTTACTGGCCGCACTTCGCGTAGTCGTCGCACGTCGCCGCTTTCGCGGTGCACTCCGCCTGCAGTCGCAGCCCGGCCTTCGTGCCCTCGTCCATCGACTGATACAGCTCTCGCGAATTCGCCATCAGCTGCGCGGTCTGGCCTGTGAGCACGGCCCGGCACAGCCCACGCCAGCGGTCGATCATCATCTCTTTGGTCAGCGCAGCGTCCGACCCTGAGCCGTCGAACTGCTCGCACTTCTCGAACATCGCCGACGCGCGCGCACATAGATCCTGCGCCTTCGTCGTCTTCGTGGTGCACGCGGCGCCGAG
>JAYVWH010000371.1:0-6153 GCA_043786265.1 Kofleriaceae bacterium
TACGCCGGCCTCGATTTCGAGCTCGGCCACGTGGTGTCCGCACCGCGCTCGGTTGTGGAGGTGGCGGACGGGAACGATCCTGCGACGCTCGTCGCAGGATCCTCGCTCTTCCTCGCATTCGGAGGCACGCTCGGAGTGGGAGACCGCATCGGACTGCTAGGGTTGGCGGCAGAGCTCGGCGCGGGTGGACGCGATGTCACGATCGCGATCGACCGCCGCGGGTCCGGCGCCGCCGTTGCAGGCGGCTATGCAGGTGCCGGCTTCATCGAGGCTCGAGTGCGCGTGGACTACTGGGTGAATCCCTGGGCAACTGTCGGTGGCTTCGTGGGCGCCGATCTGGTTGGAGGCTCGGGCCGCATGGCCGGGATAAGCCTCACCGTCCACGCTCGTGCGTACGAGGGGCGGTGACTATCCTAAGGTCACATACGCCTGCGGGACGGGGATGTTGAATGGAACGATCATCGTTCAATGACCTTCCCTTGAAGCTCGGCAGGCCGGCTCAGGCCATCATCTCGATCAGGAACAGCGAGATGAAGCCGACGAAGAACACGGCCGTCGTCATCGGGGTCTCCGGGACCTCGTGGGCCTCGACGAGAAGCTCTTCGGTCACCAGATAGAGCAGCGCTGCTGCGCCGAAGGCAAGGACTCCAACCAGCCAGGGGCCCGACAGCATTGCGAGCAGCGTTGCGCCGATCAAGGCACCGATCGAGAGCAGTGCGGCGAGCAGGCACGTGACTGCGATGATCCTCGCGCGCGACGCGCGGGTCTTCGCCATGGCGGCCGCTGTCGACACGCCGAGGAACAACACTTCCAGCGTCAATGCGATCGTGAGCATCACGCCTTGCGTCGCCCCCGCGGCAAACCCGACGCCGATGAGGGTTCCGTCGATCGTGATGTCGATGCCGACTGCGATCAACATCGATCGGACCGAACCATGGTCGTCTTCGTTGTCTCCTTGAACGGGTGGGTCCGCATGCTCGCCGCTCGCGCCTTCTTCCGCATGATGGGTCAGTTCTTTGACGAGCAGCATCAGGGCGACGCCGATCGCGAACCCGATCAAGGTCGGCACCGGAGAGTGTGCGTGGAGCAACTCGGGCAGGATTTCGCCAGCGGTTGCAGCGAACACGACACCAGCGGCGAAGTGTTGCACCATGCTCCGCACGCGCGCCGAGGGCGGCCTCACCGCGGCGATCGAGCCTCCGATGATCGTTGCGGCGACTGGGATCGGCGTGTAGAGCAGCACCGAATGCAACGGGCTTGGCATCGCCCCATGTTGCCAGAATGAGCCGATGGGGTGTCGTCAGAGGCGGGAATCGTTAGCCCCGCGCGCAGCGCTGTAGAGCGCTGACGACGTCGCGCTCGCTCTGTTCGCGCGATCACGTTCGGTGTCACGACGCCAACCTGTGCTCGCCGAGACGTTGTCGTTGTCGTCGTCGCGCGCCGAGGAACCACCGACGCGACAATGGCCACGAGCACGGCACGATCCGCGGCGCAGCGAGCGTCTGGGAACACGGCGGACAGAACGCTTCGTGGTCGGTGTCATGGTGGAGAGGGCGAACGCGGGCAGTGTTCTCGGGTTGGAATGTTTGCCTTGTCCCCGGTAGTCACCGCCATCAAGCAAAATGGAGAGCGTGAGGGCCCGGTTCACGGCTTCGCTGGCTTCGATGCCGGGGTACTGGTAGCTTGCAACGGCGTGCAGCGTGCCCTCTGCGTCCTTGCGATGTTGCTCTGCCTCGGCAGCGCATTCGGGCTGCTGTCGCCGTGTGACGACCGCTGCTCGGACGAGATCGCTGGCCGTGCGTGCCCGCCCTTGTGCGCAACGTGCAGCTGCGCCACCCACGCAGCTCCAGCTTCAATTCCAACGACGCCGGTGCTCCCGGTCCCCGCTCCCACGATCGTCTCGAGATTTGAACTTACACAGACGGTCGCGCCCGCGCCCGATCCGAAGGAACTACTGCACGTACCTCGCTACTCCTGTTGAGTCGACGCGTTTTCCGTTGATCAACCGCGCCCAGTGCGCCCTGAGGAGTCATGTTGCAGGTCTTATCGCGGCCAGGAACGGCCGTCGTTCGTTCGTTGCTCGGCATCAGCCTTGTATTCGGTTTCGACCGAAGCGCTTTGGCTGCACCGATCACGTTGGATTCAGCCACGGCACGTGCGCAGGCCACTCATCCCGATCTCGCGATCGCAGATGCTGATGTGGGGACGGGTGAAGGTCACCTCCTCACGGCCCGGACGCGTCCGTTCAACCCGGAGCTCGGCATCTCCGGTGGCCCGGTTCGCGTCGCTGGATCGACGTTCACCGACTACCAGGTCTCGCTGAGCCAGATCTTCGAGCTCGGGGGCAAGCGGGCGCGACGCGTCGGTGTTGCCGCCGCCGATCTCTCGGCGATCAAGTCACGCAGGGAGTGGACGAAGCGCGAGGTCATCTTGCGTGTTCGTCGCGCGTACTTCATCGCCGCGCTCGAACGATCGCTGGTCGCCACGGCGAAGGACGCTCAGCTTGCGGCTGAAGAAGCGAAAGCAGCCACAGAAGAACGACTCCGTCAGAAGGCTGGTACCCAGCTCGAGGTCAACGTCGCCAGCGCCGACGCCGGTCGGGCCAAGCGTACGCTCCTCGACGCAGAGCGGGCATACGCGCTGGCCCGCGCGGAGCTCGGCGCAGCGGTTGGAGCGACACCCCAGGAGGATCTGGAGCCCGCGGACGACGCACCTCCCCCTCCTGATCTCGTGATACCCGAGGAGCAGCTCGTCGCGGGTGCGTTGTCTGCCCGCTCCGATCTGCGCGCCGCCCGCTACGACCGCGACGCTGCTGCAGCGAATGTCGAGCTCGCCGACGCCAATCGCGTACCTGACCTCGGAGTCAGCGTCGGGTACAGCCGGCAGCAAGATCCGGACCTGACATTTCACTCGTTGACCGTCGGCGTTTCGATCCCGCTCCCAATATTCGATCGCAAGCAAGGCGAGCGAGCGGCCGCACGGGGCGAGCTACGGAAGGCATCGATCGAGGAGAAGGCCGCCCGGTGGCAGGCAGAGCGTGACATCCGCAGCGCCTATCGTAGCTATCAGACGGCGCGCGAGGCCGTCCGTGCGTTCGACCTCGATGTGGTCGGCAAGCTCGACGAGAACCTGAAGCTCGCCAAGGACTCGTTCCAGGCCGGCAAGATCGGCCTGCTCGAGTTCAACGTGGTGCGTCGCGATCTCGTCGAGACGCGCATCGCTTACCTCGAGGCTCGCCGCGAGGCAGTCGAGGCCCTCATCTCTCTTGAAATAGCCGCCGGTGACGTGGAGGTATTCCGATGACGAAGACTGGACTCGTGTTTCTCATCCTCGCCTCGGTCGCTGCCTGTGGAAAAAGCGCCGCTAAAGACGTCAAGAAGTCCGCCGCTGATGACAAGGCGGAGCCGGTCGAGTCTCGACCAGAAGACGGCGTTGTCGAGCTCACGCCGGACCAATTGAAATCGGCAAACCTGTCCACGGCGAAAGTCGAGAAGAGGCAGCAGACGGGGCAACTCGCCGCGACCGCCGAGATCGGACCCGCAGCCGACGGCGTCGCGCGCGTGGGACCGCGGCTCACCGGTCGCGTGCTGGGGATCAAGGTCGGTCTCGGGGACCACGTCACCAAGGGCCAGGTGCTCGCGCTGGTCGACTCGCCGGAGCTCGGGCGAGCCAAGGCCGACTACGTATCAGCCGCAGCCGGAGCGCAAGTGACGCGCGAGGCTGCGGAGCGCGAGAAGATCCTCGCCGAAAAGAAGATTAGCTCCGAGAAAGACTGGCGCGAGGCCGAGGCGGCAGCGACGCGCGCGCGCGCGGAAAAGGATGCGGCCGAAGGTCGGCTACACACCATGGGAGTTGGCGACGGTGAGCTCGGCAATCTCCAGGTCGCGGGCCACTACAGCTCGACGATCGCGGTGGTATCGCCGATCGCGGGGACCGTGGTCGAGCGGACGGTAACTCTCGGCCAGGTCCTGGAACCGAAGGACACGCTTTTCACGATCATGGATCTGACGAAAGTTTGGGTGCTCGTCGATGTCTACGAACGCGACATCGCCCAGGTCAAGATCGGGCAAAAGGTCGAGGCACGCGTCACCAGCTACCGCGATCGGGCATTCAGCGGGGTGGTCGAGAACATCGGTGCCGTCGTCGACCCCAAGACGCGAGCGATCGCTGTTCGCGTCGTACTGCCGAACCCTACCGGCGACCTCAAACCTGGCATGTTCGCCTCGGTCGAGCTGGAGGGAACGTCGGGCGAAGCGCGTGACCACCTCGTGATTCCCGAAGGAGCCGTTCAGCGCGACGGCGACAAGGCGATCGTCTTCGTGCCTCGCGGCGAAGGGAAGTTCGTGCGTCGCGCCGCAACGATCGGTCGCACGAGTGGCGGCTGGACCGAGGTCGAGTCTGGCGTCGGAGAGGGCGAGACCGTGGTTACAAGCGGCTCGTTCATCCTCAAAGCGCAGCTCAAAAAGGGCGAGCTCGGGGGGGACGAGTAGCCATGATCGGACACATTTCCGAATGGTCGCTGAAGAATCGGTTCCTCGTGCTGATCGCGACCCTGCTGCTCATCGCAGTAGGGCTCGATGCGATGCGTTCGCTGCCGATCGATGCGTTCCCAGATGTCACCAACGTGCAGGTCCAGGTGCTGACCCAGGCACCGGCGCTCGGTCCCGAGGAAGTGGAGCGGTTTGTCACGACACCCGTCGAGCTTGCGATGAGCGGACTGCCAGGACTCGAGGACGTCCGGTCGGTCTCGAAGTTTGGCCTGTCGGCAGTGACAGTCGTGTTCGAGGAAGGCACCGACATCTACTTCGCGCGCCAGCTGGTCAACGAACGGGTCCAGGAAGCGAAGGGCGAGATCCCTGCGGGCTATGGCGAGCCCGAGCTGGGGCCAGTGACTTCCGGGCTCGGAGAGATCTATCAGTTCGAAGTTCGTCCCACCTCTCGGACGTTCGAGCTCCCGGGTACGCCGAAACGGTTCTGGGAGGTCGCGCGCGAGGGACCAGCAGTCAAGACGCGTGAAGGGATCGTCGGCTCCGATGTTGCGTGGGTAGCGAAGCCGGTCGGTTCCGAGTCGGCGGCGATCGCGGAGCACCAGCGACTGGTAGCTGAGAAGACCGCGCAAGGCTTCGAGGAGGTGAACAAGGCGATGGAGCTGCGGACGATCCTCGAATGGGAGATTTCACCGCGGCTTCGCAAGATCACAGGGGTCATCGAGATCAACGCATTCGGCGGCCAACTCAAGACGTATCAAGCGCAAGTACATCCCGAGCGGCTGTCGGAGTACGGCATCTCACTTGCGGAGGTGTTTTCTGCCCTCGAGAAGAACAACGCGAATGCCGGCGGCGCTTACATCGAGAAGAACGACGAGCAGTACTTGATCCGCGGCGAGGGATTGATCGCAACGCGCGAGGACATCGGCGACATCGTCGTCGCAACGAGCTCGAGTGGCGCGCCCATTTATGTCCGGCAGGTCGCGGACATCGGCTTCGTACCGATGGTGAGGCAAGGTGCGGTCACGCGCGATGGGCGAGGCGAGGCGGTCACTGGCATCGTGATGATGTTGCTCGGGGCTAACTCCCGGCAGGTGGTCACGGACGTCAAGCAGACCCTCGCGGAGATGAAACCACAGCTCGACAAGCTCGGCGTGTCGATCGATCCGTTCTACGACCGCACCGATCTCACGAACAAGACGATCCACACCGTTGGAAAGAATCTCGTCGAGGGCGGCGTGCTCGTGATCCTGGTGCTGCTCCTGATGCTGCTCAATTTGCGTGCCGGCCTGATCGCAGCAGCCGCGATCCCGCTGTCGATGCTGGTCGGGTTCATCGCGATGCGAGCGTTCCATGTCTCGGGAAACCTCATGTCTCTCGGCGCGATCGACTTTGGCTTGATCGTTGACGGTTCCGTCATCGTGATCGAGAACGCCATTCGATTGATCGCAGAGAAGAACCACGAGCTGAACCGGCCCCTGACCTCAGAGGAGCGTGGACGCATCGTGCTGCAGGCGAGCCGAGAGGTGCTGCGTTCGGCGACCTTCGGCGTCGTCATCATCGCGATCGTCTATCTGCCCATTCTTTCGCTGTCGGGCATCGAGGGAAAGATGTTCGGCCCGATGGCGAAGACCGTGCTGTTCGTTCTCGGTGGTTCGTTGATCCT
>JAYVWH010000372.1:0-2773 GCA_043786265.1 Kofleriaceae bacterium
GGCCGCGAGGACCGCGGGCTGGGTCATCGCGCGCACGGCTCGGAGGATCTGGACGACCGCATCGCCGAGCTCGTGGACGTCGGCCGGCGAGAAGCCGTCGACGACCTTCTTCGCGACGGCAGCCCGGGAGCTCACGCACGGATTGCGCCTCGGCGACTGCTACCGCAAAGTCTGCGCACGGAGGCCGCCGATCGCAGCAGAATCCCCGGCGTCGCGCGGCACGCGGGTCGCACGATGGATCGCGAGTATGTGCGAGCTATTCGCGATGTCGGCGCGATTTCCGACGACGATTCACGTCTCTATGGACGAGCTCGCTCGTCACGGCGGCGGCACCGGGCCGCATCGCGACGGCTGGGGCGTTGGCTACGTGCGCGAGAACGACGCGATCGTCGTACGCGAGCCCGCCGCAGCGAACACCAGCGAATGGCTCGCGTTCGTCCAGCACGAGGATCCGAAGAGCCACATCGTCGTGGCGCACGTTCGTCGAGCCACCCTCGGGCCGCGTCTCGTGCGCAACACGCAGCCGTTCGCGCGCGAGCTCGCGGGGCGCATGCACCTGTTCGCGCACAACGGCATGGTCCACGAGATCGCGACGATCCCGCGATTCGCGACCCGTCGGTTCCGCCCGATCGGTGATACCGACTCCGAACACGCGTTCTGCGCTCTGCTCGAGCGGCTCGCTCCGCTGTGAGACGTAGCGGCACCGCCACTCGATGCCAGGCTCGCGGTGATCGTGGAGCTCGCCGCAGAGCTGCGCCGACTCGGACCCGCGAACTTCATCTATACTGACGGCGACGCGGTCTTCGTCCACGGTGATCGGCGCATGAACGCGAGCGGCCGGATCGAGCCTCCCGGCGTCCACTTGCTCTGCCGGCGTTGTTCTGCACAGGTGGACGGCGTCGAGATCGAGGGGCTATCACCCGAGCCGCATGCCCAGCACCACATCGCGCTCGTCGCGAGCGTACCGCTGAGTGGTGAAGCCTGGCAGCCGCTCGCCGAGGGCGAGCTCGTCGTGCTGCGTCAGGGCGAAGTCGTGAAGCGCGTCGCGGCCTGAGCGTCGGGCGTGAAGGCGTCGCGGTGCTAAGCTGACACGATGGTGCGTCGTGACGACGACAGAAGCCCCGCCGGGGATCTCGGCGAGAACCTGCCGTCACGCTGTGATGATCTAGCGGGTGCGAGTCCCGTCTCGGAAGCTGCCGGAGCACCGAGTAGCAGGCCCGCAGCAGAGGGGGAGACCCCGACGGCTGAAGCCGGGTATCGAAAGCGAGCGAGTCAGCGCGAGCTGATAAGCGAGGAGCAAGCACGCGGGCCGCAACTTTACGTGAAGCCTGCAGCCTCGACAGAGAAACACTCCGAGAGCCGAGCCGCTCATTTCACGGCGAAGGCAACATCGACGTCGCGAGCACCGGAGCACGACGACGATCTCGGCGGGGTACGGGGAGCAGCACGCGTGCAAGGATCATCACGGAACACGAGAGATCCGTCTGCGCAGCCATCGTCATGGCCAGGCGACGCCAATAGACCGAAGGTCAAGGGCGTCGTCGCGCAGCGGAAGTCCGACGGGGTCGTAGTACCGATGATAGCTGCGAAGAAGAACGCAGCAGGAGGGAAGGGCCACGAGAGAGGGCATGTCGGAGACGAAGGTAAGCGCAAGGGCATGACCGGCGAGTCCGGTTCCAACTCCCCCGAACGGCGTATGCCGATCGACAACGTGCGACAACTTCGACGACGACTGTGGACCGCGGCCAAGCGGTCACCGGAGCGCCGTTTCCATGCGCTGTACGATCGCATGTGGAGGAGTGACGTCCTTCGCGAAGCATGGAAGCGAGTGAGAGCGAACCGTGGATCGGCCGGGCTCGATGCCCAGACGATCGCGGAGGTGGAACAATACGGAGTCGAGCGCTTCCTTGAAGAGCTCGGCATCGTATTGCGAGCGGGTGAGTACCGACCGAGCGCGACCTTGCGTCGGTACATTCCGAAGGCTGATGGAAAGCGACGACCACTGGGCATTCCCACAGTCCGAGACCGGGTAGTGCAGATGGCGGCGAAGCTCGTGTTGGAGCCAATTTTCGAGGCGGATTTTCTCCCGTGCTCGTATGGCTACCGGCCCAAGCGGAGTCAGTTGATGGCGCTGGAATCCTTGCGCAAGCTTGGCTACCAGCATCATCACGTACTCGATGCCGACATCCGCGACTACTTCGGCAGCATCGATCACGGCAAGCTCATGAAGCTCGTCGCTCGACGCGTCTCGGATCGACGGGTGCTGAAGCTGATCAAGCAGTGGCTCGATGCAGGTGTGATGGAAGACGGCGAGCTCCGGTCGACAACGACCGGCGTACCGCAGGGAGGGGTGATTTCACCGCTCCTGTCGAACATCTATCTGCACGTCCTCGACACGCTGTGGACTCGACACAGTGCTTCCTTGGGAACACTGGTGCGATACGCCGACGATCTCGTCGTGATGTGCAAGTCGAAGCAGCAGTGTGAAGAGGCCGAGCGCCGCATCAAGGAAATCTTGGTGCGACTCGGACTCGAGCTACATCCCGACAAGACGAGAAGAGTCGAGCTCTATGATGGAAAGCAGGGCTTCGATTTTCTCGGCTGTCACTTCCGCAAGCGTCTGAGCGGCAAGATCTGGGAGCACGAGCGAAAGCGCGTGTACTTCCTGCATCGTCAGCCGTCGCAGCGCGCGATGACGCGGATACGGCAGAAGGTGAAGGATCGGACACCACGAGGACGATGCCACGCGGATCTTCGCGCGGTCATCAAGGAC
>JAYVWH010000373.1:0-5336 GCA_043786265.1 Kofleriaceae bacterium
CCCTTGCGATCGCCGCCACCGTGGCGCTGTTGGCGACCGACGCAGGTGCAGGGGGCGCCAAGACCTCGATCACCGTGTGGGCGACGCCGTCTGCCGCCGTCGCCGGCTACAACCAGTACGGCGGCTTCGGCTACGGCGGCTACGCAGCCCCGCCGAGCGGCGCGATGATCACCGAGCAGCGCGAAGTGAACGTGACCAGCGGCGGCGAGGTCCGGATCAGTGGCATCGCCGCGACAATCGATCCGGCGACCGTGCAGCTGCGCAGCTTGACGGATCCAGGCGGGCTCAGTGTCACCGAGCAACGCTTCGTGCCCGGCGCGACGACGCCCGACGAGATCCTGACCCGCCACGTCGGCGATACCGTCACGATCGTCACGCCCAAGGGCGAGGTCACCGGCGTGCTCCGCTCCGTCGATGCGCAGGCACTCGTGCTCGAGGTTGGCACCGCCGATGCGCGCCGACTCCAGGTGATGCGCCGCGACAGCTACGTGCAAGATATCCGGCTGCCCGTGGGCAAGGGCAGTGACAAGCCGAGCCTCGTGTGGCGACTCGCCGCGAAGAAGGCCGGCAAGCACGACGTCGAGGTCACGTACCGCGCCGAGGGCCTCGCCTGGTCCGCGGATTACCTGGCGCTGTTCGACGAGAACGCCAAGACGATCGACTTCTCGGCGTGGGCCACGCTCCGCAACGCGACGGGAACCGACTTCGATGGCGCCGAGCTCACGCTCGTCAGCGGTGGACAGTCGGCGGCGGTCAACGTCTACAACCCGTACGGCATGCCGCCCCACCAGGCGATACCGACCACGCGGTTCACGGTCCCCACGCCCGTGCACGTCGGCAACGGCGAGAGCGTGCAGGTCGAGCTGATGCCGCCGAAGATTGGTGCGAAGGCGCGATCGATCGTTGCGTTCGAGGCGGTCCAGGACTTGTCGCCAAACTACCAGGCCTACCCCGCCACCGATTGCGGCATGCTCAATGCCACCGTTGCTGGCAGCGGCCGCGCGGAGGTCGCCGTCGAGGTTGATCTGCAGGGCGTCAAGCAGCTCCCCGACGGTCGCGTGCGCGTGTTCAAGCGAGCGAAGGGCAGCGACCGGCTCGAGGTACTCGCCGAGGATCAGCTGCGCACCAGCAACGGCGCCGCACGGATCCGGCTCGCGGCGCACACCGAGCTCACGGGCGAGCGCCGCACCAGCAACTGCCAGCTCGACGAGCGCGCTCGCACCCTGTCCGAGAAGGTCGAGGTCAAGGTCGAGAACAAGGGCAAGACGGCCGTCGACGTCGTCGTGCGCGAGTTCATGTGGCGCTACCCGGTGTGGCGCATCGACCCGGCGGACGAGATCGGCGCCAAGGGCGTCAAGGGTGCACCGCAAACGCAGGAGTACCGGGTCTCGATCCCCGCCAACGGCAAGAAGACGATCACGTACGTCGTCCAGTATTCGGGATGGCAGCACTGAGCTCTCGGCTACTGCTGCTCGCCAGCATCGTCGCTGGCGCGTGTCACAGCTCTCGACCGCACACGATCGCGGGAACGGCTGCGCCTGGCGACGACGTCACGCTGTATCGCGACATCGCGGTGATCCGGCAGCGCATCGAGCTCGATCTCCCCGCGACACCGACGACGATCAAGGCTCAGCTCGCCGGTGGCGTTGCCGCCGATCAGATCGTGCTGGTCGACCGCGGCGGCCTGATCATCACCGGTCTACACGCGCGCACCGTGCCGGACTCCGACACATACGGCCCGACCGTCGATGACGAAGAGTCCGATCAAGATGGCAGCGCCGATGTCGAAGCCACGACGGCCGCGGCCCCCGCGGCGCGCACGCGGGTCAAGCCGACCGAGCTCGCGCTCGACGTGCAAGCACCGCAGGCTGGCAAGTACTCCGTCGTGGTCGCGTACACGACCATGGCGCTACGCTGGGATGTCGCGTACACGATGACGACCGCCGCGACGCGCGACCGTGGCGAGCTGCGCGGTGCCCTCGCGATCCGTAACGATACGGGGATCGCAATCAAGGCCTCGAGCGCGCGCGTGATCGACGCCGAGCTCCTTGCATGGCGCGGCAAGACCGCCGAGCACCTGGCCGCGACGCTCGTTGGCGGCACCCACAGCTCGACCCTGCCGGCGACGCCGCGCGAGCTCGGTCGCTTGACGCTCGGCAATGGGGAGACGCGCGTCGATCTCGTCAGCGATGGAACGCGTCGCATGCGCTCGGTGCTCGTCTACGATCCGATCGGGACCAAACTGGACACGCCCGGCGCGGCACCGCTGCGCGACACGACACTCGGCACGATCCCCAAGGCCTCCCAGCGCGTGACCGAGAGCTTCGAGATCGCAAGGGCCGGCTCAGCCGGCCCGCGCAGCACCGCCGAAGGCGCTGCTGAGTTGATCGCACGTGATGTGCGTGGGACGCAAGGACTGCCGGCCGGCCCGGTGCGGCTCATCGAGCGCAGGGCCGACGGCGCACTTATCGTCCTCGGGGAAGCCCGGCTGTTCGATGCCGCGACGCGGGTGTCCGACGTAGACACGATCGCGATCGGTACCGCGGACGGCGTCACCGCGAAGCGCGAACGCCGCGAGATCACGATCGACAACGAAGCGCGCCACCTGACCGAGGAGTTCCTGATCACCGTCGACAACCAGCGCGCGATCCCCGTCGAGATCCTCGTCCGCGAGCACCTCTATCGTGGCCAGAACTGGGCACTCGCCTACTACTCGGCGCCGGATACCAAGAAGGATGGACCGCAGCAGATCTCGCTGCGTACGCGCGTTCCCGCGAAGTCACAGACCAAGATCATGTACGTCGTGGTGTACACCTGGGGTCCGTGATCGCCCGCGTTCGAGATCTCACGATCCAGTACGGTTCGCGTGTCGCCGTCGACGGGCTCGACCTCGAGCTCCACGCGGGCGAGATCGCTCTGCTGCTCGGCCCCAACGGTGCGGGCAAGTCGACGACACTATCGGCGATGGCTGGCTCGGTGCTGCCCAGTCGCGGCACGATCGAAGTCGACGGCCAGGACCTCGCATCGGCGCCGCGCAGCGCACGTGCGAAGGTCGGGTTCGCCGATCAGCCGCCCGCGCTGTACGAGTTCTTCACCGTCGAGGAGCACGTCGGCTTCATCGCCGAGGCACGCGGTGTCGATCCGAAGGAGGCCGCTGCCGCGATCCTCGCGAGCTTGTCACTCTCGAAGATCGCGGGCCGTCCGTGCCGCGAGTTATCGTTCGGCATGCGGCAGCGAGTTGGCCTCGCGGCTGCACTCGTTGGCCCGGTCAAGCTCGTGCTGCTCGACGAGACGCTCAACGGCCTCGATCCTCACGCGTCGCGCGCTGCACGGTCGACGTTGCGCGCAGCCACCGACAAGGGGGCCGCAATCCTGATGTCGACGCACCTCCTCGGTGTGGCGGAGCGAATGTGCGATCGCATCCTCGTGATGAACAAGGGCAAGCTCGTTGCCGACCAGCGCGGTGACGAAGTGAAGGCGTTACTCGCGAGCGGACCGTCGGCCGTCGAGGACCTCTATATCTCGCTGATCGCCGACGAAGGCCCGACGTGACCTCACGCGAGCTGATCCGTTGGTCGCGCCTGCACGAGAAGCGCTCGCGCACCGGCGTGTCATCGGGGCTCGTCGTGAGCGCATGCGGCGCCCTGTTCGCCGCGCTCGTCTCCTGGCGCGTGCACGAGCGCACGGCAATATCCGCCCGCAAGACCTGGGTTGCTGGCGCCCTCGCCGCCTTCGGCCTCGCGTTCATGCGCGTGCCGTTCCACCTGTACTGGCGGCCCGACGCCGCCCTGCTCGCCCAGCTCCCGATTGGTGGTGGTCCGCTGTTCGACACCGCGCTGCTGCGCTGCGTGCGCGCCGCCGCCGCGACAAGCGTCGTCGTGCTCGCGGGTGCAGCGCCGCTCGCACAGGTCTCGGTCGAGCTGTTCGCGCGTCACGCGATCATGACCGCGACCCTGTTTGCACTCGCCGCGGCCTTTTTGCCCGCCGTCGCGACGTGGGCAGCGTCGCTGGTTGCCGGCAGCACCGATGCACTCGAGCTCGCCACCAAGCTCGGCGGTGCACCGGTGCGGGACAAGACGACCAGCAAGCCGCCCGGCTCGTCGTCGGCCATCCTGGGGGCCCTGCCCGGCTTCGCCTCGACCGTCGCGATCGTGTTCGTGATCATCGTCGCACCGTGGTTGACCGGGCGGGAGACCGCGCTGGAGGCGCCAACCGTGCTCGCCGGTCTCGCCGCAGTGAGCGCATTGGCACTGATCGCCATGCGCGCAGCAGCGCCGCGCTTGATGGGAACGATCCTGCGCGACGTGTCGGCGCTCGACCGCCAGCGCCTCGCGACCCTCGAGATCCTGGAGCCGACAGCGCTCGAGCGTGCGGTTGCGCGGTTGATCGCAAGCCCCAGCTTTGCTGGGGCGCGCAGCACTCCCGAAGGGAGCGCGGAGTTGATCGACTCCGCGCCGCCTTCGGCGGCACTGCGCGGGCCGGCACAGCCCGCCCTTGCGATCGGGGATGCTGCGCTCGTGTACCGCAAGGACGCACGTCTCATGCGCCGTCGCTATCCGATGGCATACGCCCTCGGCGCACTCGCTTTTTTGGTGCTGGTTATCGTCGGGCTCGCGCGCCCGGCCGACCCGGTGCCGTGGTTGGTTGCGGTGCTCGCCGGCGCGGCGATGTATGGAGCAACGCTCGCCGTTCGATTGCGACGGCCGCCTATCGAGATACCGCGCCTCGCTGCCACGCTGCCCATTGCACCTGCAGCGCTCGCGCGCGCAAAGCTCGCCTGGGTTGTCGCGTGGGCGACCGTGTTCGTCGCGATTCCGCTCGTGTTCGCTGCGGCCCGCCTGCTCTGAGCTCCCCGATCGGCTGGCATGCGGGCTGCAATTCCTCGAACGCAATGAGGCCAATCAGCGACGCGCTCGAGCTACTCACGGCGCAGCATGAAGAGATCGACTTTCTTGTCGTCCAGGTCCAGCAGACCTACGACGCCGACGCATTCGACGAGCTGACCGACAAGCTCGTCCAGCACCTCGCGCTCGAGCAGGAGCTGTTCTACCCGGCCATCACCGAAGCGACCACCGACGAGGTCCAGGTCGAGATGGTCGCCGAGCACGTTGCGATCAAGCACGTGCTGGCCGACCTGGTCTGGCTCGGCGTCGAGGACGGCCTGTTCGGGACCAAGCTGCACGAGCTCGCGGACTTACTGGAGGGCCATTGCGGCTACCAGGAGGACCTGCTGTTCGAGACCGTGGCCGAGACGCTCACCGAGCAGGAGCTCGCCGCGCTGGGTACGGATCTTAGAAACTTCGGCATCGAAGTCCGCCTCGCCGCCTGAGCTGAGA